>NZ_NFJA01000189.1:0-1999 GCF_002159615.1 Bacteroides sp. An279 | reverse complement strand
TCTTTCTTCTGTTTATAAATGGAACAAAATAACGAAAATCAAATAAGTTCAGTTGCTATCTATTCTTACCACTCGGAAACCAACATTGGCATAGCCTTGCGAGCCGTCCTTTGCAACATCGGATTTCTCACTGCGGCAATCGTCACGGTCGGAATCCCAACTGCCACCTTTGATAATATGCAGTCCGTCAGCATTGGTCGAGGAACTCCATTCCCAACAATTTCCCCAAAAGTCAATGCCGCCACAGGCACCCTTGCTTTGCGCGTATGCATCCACAGTTGTCAATCCACGTTCCACATGACCGGAATTCATGGAAACATCCTTGGGCATGTGTCCGGCGGCAAGTACCCATTCTTCTTCGGAGGGCAGGCGATAACCGTGCTTGGTATCTTTTGCAGAGAGCCAGTTGCAGTAGGCTTCGGCATCCTTGAGCCCAAATCATTAAAAATGATTTGTTTCATGACTTCCTTTTGTCTTAATAAATAATACGATTTTCCTCCGTCCAGCCAAGGCAATGTCAGCGTCCAGAGGTGGCAATCACTCAGTTTTTGCGCGTATGTTTTTTTCTTTCGGCTGCGGCTTCCTCTTGCAGTTGTTTGTAAAGCACCTGCTGGTCGGAAGTCAGCACAGCCGCAATGTCTGTTATCAGCTTTTCCATTGCTTCTTTACGCTTTTCTTTGGGGGCGGTGTTTATGCAATGTGACGCAGGAACTTGCAGTCAATGCCATTATTGCCATTATCGCCATTCCCAGTTTTCTAGTTAGTCTCATACTGTTCAATGTTTTAAGTTATACATTCATGTTGTCCGTTCCCGTTCGTAAGCTCGTTTGAGCGGACGTTCTGCTTATAAGACCCGGCAAAGTAATAAAAGTAAAAAACGTTCATGCAATTTTTTGAATATTCCATAGATTTCCGTAAATCTGGTACAATCATCTGTGATTTGGTTAGGCGGTATATCGTGGAAAGGGGGTATTTTTGTATCAAGTAATAATCATAAAAATCTTGACTCCTATGAAATCTATTCAACTGAACATCAGGAAAGTCATCCTTTTGGGGATGCTTGTATCAACAACTAATATTCAAATGACTATGGCACAAGAAAAGATTACACAGACTGCCGGACGTGTGCAGTTGGGAGAATTTGCTCCCGAATTTGCAAAGGTGAACGATGACGTCCTTTTCGGCGAAGTATGGAACCGTCCCGGGCTGAGTCCGCACGACCGCAGCATGATTACAATTGCTACACTGGTAGGAAAAGGCATTATCGACTCTTCACTTACGCATCATTTGCAGTTTGCCAAGAGCAACGGCGTGACCCGTACTGAGATTTCCGAACTGTTGACCCACGTGGCTTTCTATGCCGGATGGCCCAATGCATGGGGAGCTTTCCGTCTGGCGAAAGACGTATGGGCGGAAGATGTGGCGGACGATAACGGAAAGGCAGCTTTCCAGCGCGAAATGATTTTCCCTATCGGCGAGCCCAATACGGCATACGCACAGTATTTTATCGGAAACAGTTATCTTGCCCGTGTATCGGGTGAACAAGTTCCTTTCTCGAATGTGACCTTCGAGCCGCGCTGCCGTAACAACTGGCACATTCATCATGCCACGAAGGGAGGTGGTCAGATGTTGGTTTGTGTAGCCGGACGCGGCTGGTATCAGGAAGAAGGAAAGCCTGCCGTACAGATGCTTCCGGGCGATGTGATACACATCCCGGCGAATGTAAAACACTGGCATGGAGCGGCAGCCGACAGTTGGTTTGCACACCTCGCTTTCGAAGTTCCCGGAGAAAACACTTCCAACGAATGGCTGGAACCTGTTACGGACGAGGAATACGATAAGCTGAAATAAAAAACGCGATTCTCATTTTTCACCACAGATTACGCAGATTAAGAAGCTGTTTTGAATTTCTCCAAAAAGTTTTTCTTGGCTTGATGTGTTCGTTTTCGTGTGTGCTTTGGGCGATTTTTTGGTCCTTTCCGCTTCTGTTCTTCGTCAG
>NZ_NFJA01000188.1:0-2022 GCF_002159615.1 Bacteroides sp. An279 | reverse complement strand
CCGGTTTCTACAGGACAAAAGAGAAATTCAGGCAGGCCGTTAAGGATTTCTTCGACAATATCGGAAACTATAAAGAAGAGTTGGAGTCACTTCTGACTCTTAAATTCCGTTTGTCTAATTCGCAAACCATTTCTTTTTGACTATAATGTGGATATTCATCTATTTCAATTACGCCAAATCCAGCATGACAAGGGTTATAACCTTACTGCATTGGCACTCACAGCTAACTGCGTGCGGCGAGGAGCATAACTGCGATTCCAACACGATTACTAATCGTACAGCTTGACGGTTACTAATCGTACAGGCTAACGATTACTAATCGTGCACGGATCGAAGCTATGTGCGTTGAGGATAGAAGATAACTGTTTTTGCCAACCGACCTTTGTTGTACCGGATTTGTATCATGGCATGACGGGTTTCTGTAGAGACGATGTGCACATCGTCTCTACTATGATACTGCTTATAAAATGCGCGGATCAATGCACGGGAAGAATAAAACCGTCTCCCGGCAAAGCTTTCGCCTTACAGCAGCGCATCGAAAATCTTCCGCATGGCTGCATCGGCATGACGCTGCATGATGCGGAGGTAATTGCAGACAGGACGGTTGGCCTTCATGCTGTGCCCGATGCAGTATTCGATGGTTTCTATCTGGATGCCGAGGTCATACCCATGCTGGACGAAAGACTTCCGTGCCGAATAGAACGAGACGTTAGAAGAAACCCCTGCCAGACGTGCCACTTTTTTCATATACCGGTAAACCAGGCTATACACCTTATTATATATAGTGTTTCCTTCGAAAGCCAGCCTGCCGTCGGGCGAACGGTACCGCTCTATCAGCGTTCTTGCTTCGGGCTGAATGGAAAATACCGTTTCGTTTTCACCGCTTTTGCTTCTACGGGTTTTATGGCGGGCATATTTCAGGACCGTACCGCCATCGGCAAAACGGCAATCCAGCAAATCCCTCAAGTTGATTCCTCCCAAGTAATAGCTGAGCATAAAAATATCGCGCACGGTGATGAGGTGTCTGTCCGTCAGGTGCGCGTCACGTATCCGTTTCACCTCTTCTACCGTCAGGTCGAGTTCACGGATGCGGGCAGCCGGAAGTTTGCAAGCCGCAAAAGGATGTATGGCATAACGCACGTATCCCATTTTGACCGCATGGTTCAGCATGACCTTCATCAGCGTCAGGTAGATGCGTACCGTTGTATCCGAAAGCGCTTTCCGTTTCAGCTCCTCCCGGTATTGCCGGATGTGCCGCGGGTTTATCTGCTTCAGAAGCAAAGATTCGCCGAAGAGGGAGAAGAAATGTTTCAAAGCCGACTTGTAAAGCTTGTACGACTTGACTTGCTCGTTGTTTTCCATACTTTTCAGAAACTCGCCGGCAAACCGGGAGAAAGAAATCTCTTCCTTTTCCTTTGTTTGAAGGATGTAACGGATGATTTCAGTGCACGTCAATCCTTCGGCATACGGAAGGGTGGACAGAATTAAGGCGTATTCGTTCAGTTGCCTGTTCAGGATACGGTTGATTTGGTCGGCATAGGCATGCCGGACTACTTTGCCGTTCCGGAGCTGGGATTTGGAGTCCAAAAGAAAGGGAGTCGTGATATACAGGGTTTGCGAATGACGAGCCACCGCAATCCGGATGCGGTGCTTCCCGTTTGCCAATCGCTTGGCAGGAACGATTACAATAGAGAAAGTGGTCATGGTTTATCGTTTTTTTAGTCTTCTTCCTGCCGTATAGCCTCTAAAAGGCAAAGCGAACCGGAAGCGTATCTGTTAAATTTTAAGTTATAATTAGTTACGTTTAACGTTTTGCCAAAAGCAATTTTAACGCTTCGGATTTGAGAGAATTTTGCCTTCGAATTCCGATTTTAGGGCAAAAATGATAAAAAACCACCTATTTTGAGCGTAAAAAACCCACCGTCAAGTTAGAAGTGCAACTCCGCCACCGCCTTCCTCCGTCCTTGGAGCGTAGCGGAAAGGGCGGAGGAAGGCGGTGGAAGCCCGGAATCAGGGTCATCC
>NZ_NFJA01000187.1:0-2043 GCF_002159615.1 Bacteroides sp. An279 | reverse complement strand
GCTGTTTTGAATTTATCGTGCGATGATTTGGGATGAGTTTTTGAGGCATTTTCGCTTCTGTGATGAGGAAGATAGCGGGCTATCTGACGAAGAACAGAAGCGGAAAGGAGCAAAAAATCGCCCAAAGCACACACGAAAACGAACACATCAAGCCAAGAAAAACTTTTTGGAGAAATTCAAAACAGCTTCTTACTATAACTTCTAACCGGAGTGCTGGCTCTTGTGAAACATAATTGCTTGCAACTCCTGATTAGCGCCTGCTGATTATTTCTTATAATCTTTTACAATAGCATCGGTAATCCAGTTGGCTAAAGCTTGACGGTTATCGGGAATAACCAGACGTTTTTGGTCTTGTGCGTTTTGGATATTTCCCAATTCCAGAAAGACAGCGTAAGGAATAGTATTACGCAATACAAACAAATCACGTGCACTTACCGTCCCCTCAAAGCCACGATTGGGTTGATGACGATCGTATTTTGCCTTGAACGTTTTGTGCAACTGAGTAGCAAGTCGTTTTCCATATTTACTTTGGGGGGCATGATAAAAATATACATCGGTCTGCTTGCCACGGCTCCTGCTGTCAACATGAATGAATATCGCTCGTTTGTATTTGCTTTTATCCTTGCGGTAAAGCCGGTTGATGGCGTCGCAACGTTGTTGTAACCGTGCTACCTGCTTTAGTGGAATGGGTCTTCCCATACATGTTTCACGCTTGCTATTTTTCAGGATCGTTGTGTTGCGGATGCCGTCTTTGGCATCCTGGATGATGAAATGCACTTTTGCGCCCCGTTTTAGTAATTCGCGTCCCAGCCGTAAAATGATGTCATAAGCATACTCGTCTTCATGCAGTTCCTTGCCTTGATACTTACCGATGCATCCCGGATCAGGTCCTCCGTGTCCGCTTACCAAATAAAAGGTAGCTCCCTTCAAACTGTTGGACGTAACTTGATAAGTGGCATTAGCTTTTCCGAACAAGGGCTCGCGCCGGGTATTTTTCTTTTGGGCATAAGCAGGTGCGAGCAACAGCAGGCACAATGCTACAAGTGTCAGTCGCAAACGGTTCATTTCAGCAATTCATCTATTTTATTGCACAATGACGCAAACTCGTCTTCGTTGTAGAGGCGGGTCATCAACACAATCTTGCCCGTCTGGTCAATCAGCACGTTACGGGTAATGCCAGCACTACGCTCTGCGTAAAGCGCAAAAATATTGGCATCCGGATCAAGCCCCATTGGATAAGTTACTTGGGTCTGTTCCACGAAAGCTTTCACTTTATCTAGCGGTTCGTCTCGGTCAATGCCATACAGTGCGAATGTGTCGTTGTCCTTGTGCTTCTGCCAGATGTCACGCTCAATGAAAGGCATTTCCTTGCGGCATACGCCGCACCAACTTGCAGTGAACTGAAGCATCACCACTTTGCCGCGTAAATCAGAAAGTTTTACTTGGCTGCCGTCAGTGAGCATCATTTCAAAATCGGGTGCTACATCTCCTACCTTTACTATATATCCATTGGAATCGGGCATAGGTTGCTGCGCGTGTAAAGCTGGAACTATTCTCAGCATAAGGATACAGCCTAAAAGCATCGATAAAAACAGTTTTTTCATACACATCATCTTTAGTCACTAGGCAAAGATAATGCAAAAAAGCGAGACACCGAGCAAATCAGGGAAATATAATGAAGAATAATCACGGTTTTTTTCTCTTTTGTAACCAAGTAATGCAAGTAATGAACTTTGTTTGGGATTGTTAGTATTAGCTTGGTTCGTCTCATATCGTGTGCACATCGTGTCACAATGGATACAACGGCATCTTCTATATCTATCGAAAAGGACTCCGAGAATGATGGTTATCTCGTTGAATTTGTTCGTCAGACAGCCTGCTATCTTTTTCATAAAATCAGAAAAACGTCCACGAAAATAATTCTCAATACATGATTGAGAAGCTGTTTTGAATTTATCGTGCGATGATTTGGGATGAGTTTTTGAGGCATTTTCGCTTCTGTGATGAGGAAGATAGCGGGCTATCTGACGAAGAACAGGAGCG
>NZ_NFJA01000186.1:0-2049 GCF_002159615.1 Bacteroides sp. An279 | reverse complement strand
CGTTTTCGTGTGTGCTTTGGGCGATTTTTTGGTCCTTTTCGCTCCTGTTCTTCGTCAGATAGCCCGCTATCTTCCTCATCACAGAAGCGGAAATGCCTCAAAAACTCATTCCAAATCATCGCACGATAAATTCAAAACAGCTTCTAAATTCCGCTTGCAAAGTTAGCGGATTTTAACGGAAAGTGAGAGGACAATCTTAGAAAATTTGAAGGACAATTCAAGGAAAAATGCTCATAATGAGGGACAATTCAGGGAATTTCCTTAAATTGTCCTTCTGTGTTCTTGTCCTGCATCCCGGATTTCAGGTTTCGGCTGTAAGTCCTTACATTGGAAAAACCGCAATGTGTAGCAATTTCTTCACGGCTTGCCGAAGGGTGTTCTTCCCGGTATCGGACAGCGGCCTCAATCCTGAGCCGGTTCAGTTCCTTATAAAAGGAACCGAAACGTTCTTTCATGACAATGGATACATATTTCCGGTTGCTCTTTACCGCATCTGCCAGTTCGCCGATTTTCAGGTTCGGATTCAGGTAAAGCCTGTCCTCGGTCAATGCTGCCCGTATTTTCGCTTCCAGTTCATCCTTGGCATCAACAGACAGCAGGCTGCTGCCGCTTCCCCGGTCGGACAGTACCGTTTCTATTTTTTCCGCTATGAGTTCTTCCGCTTCTTCCACCACTTCCCTGTATTCTTTCCGTTGCGGATGCAATATCCGTATCAAAAGTACGATGTGCATGACAGAAATGACCAGCTGGAACCACATGTTGTAATCATGGTCGCCGGTGATAAACAGCCACCATGCGGCTCCCAGATACAGCACCGGCATGAATACGACAAAACCGGCAAAACGTACCGGAAAATCTTCACTGTTGGAATATTCTTCCTGCATGTGTAGGCGAATCTGGCGCAACAGCCAGCTTGTGGTATGCAACAGCATGGCTGTAAGCAGCAGGGAATATCCTCCGATAAGGAGAAGAAGCATATCACGATGGCGGTAGAGGGTATCTCCGCCAATCCAGCCGTATATCCAACAGGCCAGCATAATAGCCAGAGGAATGATGCCGGACAATACAAATATCAGTCTGCGGTGTCTTGTCTTGCTGAAGAAAAACCGGCGGAACGACAACACGCCCGCACCGGGCAACAGCAGCACAAGAAAAACACGCATAAAGAAGTATGCGTCCGGGCTGTCCATGCGGAAAAGCCATACCACAGGCAAGGCAAAACAGGCATAGATAATTGTGATGAGCTTGCGGGCCGGATAAAAATAGGTTTCTTCCTCGTCAAACGGACGGCACATGTGGAAATAACGCACCAACGCACAAAACAGTGACGTAACGACCAGTATCAGGCAGGATGCCGCATAATATATTTCAGGACCTTGTATTATCATATCGGATTTCTAAAAATTTTGCGAATTTACAAAAATCCGTTCGTATTAGGCCTCTAATCAGAGCTTTTTATCATCTAACCCCCTTATTTTTCATATGTATGTCAAAGAACAATGGATTATTTCTTTATTTTTATGGCTTTTACCAAATGCAGTTCCTTTATCCCGAGTTTACGAAGTTCGGGCGAATGCACATAAATGACACCGACCTCATAAGTGTCGGGCTTCACATGAAAACTGTAAAGCAGATAACCGGTATATGGTTTGGCAAGCAGGCACGCATGGTAATGATACTTTCCGTCACATTCACTTAAGAATGTATTTCTTTACAATTGCAACAAATAATCTCAGAAGCTGTTTTGAGAAGCTGTTTTGAATTTCTCCAAAAAATTTTTCTTGGCTTGATGTATCCGTTTTCGTGTGTGCTTTGGGCGATTTTTTGGTCCTTTTCGCTCCTGTTCTTCGTCAGATAGCCCGCTATCTTCCTCATCACACAAGCGAAAATGCCTCAAAAACTCATCCCAAATCAGCGCACGATAAATTCAAAACAGCTTCTGAATTTCTCCAAAAAGTTTTTCTTGGCTTGATGTGTTCGTTTTCGTGTGTGCTTTGGGCGATTTTTTGGTCCTTTCCGCTTCTGTTCTTCGTCAGATAGCCCGCTATC
>NZ_NFJA01000185.1:0-2091 GCF_002159615.1 Bacteroides sp. An279 | reverse complement strand
CTGACCATCGATTACGAATTCCTTGCTGAAACTGCGGAAGCTATGGTACAGATTGCATTCATCCAAATCATGCTTAACAAATTTATCGAATGAAATCAAAACAGCTTCTCACTATTGGCGTAAAAAATGTTCAGTTGGCAAGAATAGTGTCAAGCAAGAGTTGGCTCCCATCTGTTTCAAACAGGCAGCTACGGAATCTTCCCTTGAAGAACAAATACCCCATGGTGTGGCATTACTATTTCCCAATGGTCTTCGTGCCCACTTCGGAAATGGTTCTGAAGAGATACTTATGGAATTATTGACCAAAAGTCTTGGAGGCGGCCATGTTTAACTTGAACGACACGATGCGCTACTTCCTGTGTCCGGGCATTACAGATATGCGCAAAGGTATCAGTTCATTGTGCGGAGTGGTACATGAAAAGATGAACAGTGAAGTGAAGAACGGTGATGTCTTCATCTTCATCGGGGCCAGCCGCAAACTCATGAAATTGCTTCATGCAGAAGATGGAGGCATGGTGATGTATGTGAAACGTCTGGAAGCCGGTCGCTTCAAACTGCCCAAATACGATCCTGAGTCAAAAAGTTATTCCATGGAATGGTGTGACCTGGTGATGATGGTCGAGGGTATTCAGGAGAATCCTGAACAGAGACTCCGGCGGTTAAGGGCAGAACGAAAGGAATACCATGTATGACATGCTTTTAGGTTGAATAAAAGTGCTTGTTTTGTTGTGTAATTAGCTAATATTTAGTATTTTTATGCAAACAAAAAAACAAGCAGGCAATGGAAGAAAAGGATATTTTGCTCAAGACGATAGAATGGCTGAATGCCACTGTTGCTTCGTTGTCTGCCACCAATAAAGAACAGTCAGATCAGATTAAAAACCTGCAGGAACGTATCAAAGAGTTGACGGCTCAGGTCGCATGGCTGAACCGTCAGCTCTTTGGGCGTAAATCGGAGAAGCTTCGCGCATATGACCCTAATATCCCCGATCTTTTTGCAGACGAGTTTGCCGGACTCCAACATCAGGCGGAAGAAAAGCGCGACGAAGCCGTTGGGAAGATTGAAAAGGAATCGGCGGAAGTACGGAAGCAGAATCGTCAGAACCGAAAAATGATAGAGGACTTACCCGTACTGGAGACCGAGACAATAGAACCGACAGGTGTTGACCTGTCTTTATACCGTAGGATAGGCGAAGAGATAACAAAAGTCGTCAAACACAAGCCGGGCATGCTTTACGTCAAGGAAATTATCCGTCCCAAATATGCCCTCAAGGACAGCACCCGGCTTCCTCCTGCCGGACAGAAGGGTGTAGAGATAGCTCCCATGCCGCTGATGCCGGTTGACAAGTGTATCGCTGACACGAGTCTGCTTGCCGAGATACTGCTTCAGAAGTATGAATATCATGTCCCGTTCTACCGTCAGATACAATAGTACCGACATCTTGGAATGAAAGGCCTGACCGAAAGTACGCTGGACGGATGGTTCAAAAAAACAATGGAGCTGCTCAAACCTCTATATGAGGTACTCAAGCGGGAGGTCTTCTCCTGTGACTATGTACAGGCGGATGAAACCACAGTTCCAGTCATCAACAGGGAAAAGCACAAGGCTGACAAGGAATATCTATGGATGGTAAGGTCAGTCATGGAAAAACTGGTCATTTTCTATTATGATGATGGATCCCGGGCAGGAGCGGTCATCGAATCTCTGGCAAATCAATATACATATAGAGGATATCTTCAATGCGATGGTTTTGTAGGTTATGAGACAGCCTTCAAGACCAACCCCGAAGCAGCAGTTAATATGTCTGTTATCTGTTCCCTATTGGCTACTTGTAAGGCACACGATGTAAACCCAAGGGATTACCTGAATGATGTAATCGCCCAAATGCCTTATCACAAGAATGCAACTCATGAGAAACTTTTGGATCTGCTTCCACACAAATGGAAGTTGAAACATCCGGAAAGTATATTGACAAAACAAAATGGGGTATCTGACAACTAATGCCATATGCAACATATAGGTTCAACAAAATAATAGCGACTGAAACTATTAGGTTCATAGTGACAGTCGCTATTGTTGTATATAAAGGT
>NZ_NFJA01000184.1:0-2114 GCF_002159615.1 Bacteroides sp. An279 | reverse complement strand
TGATTTGCAACTATAAAATTACTCATTTTCTGCGATATGCGGAAATCCCTGTGCCTCTTTTATATCCCAAGAAGAAGGTTATCTATTAACTTGCGAAACTTGAATTATTTTACAAAATAAAGTGAAACAA
Organism: Bacteroides sp. An279; assembly: GCF_002159615.1. NCBI lineage: Bacteria > Pseudomonadati > Bacteroidota > Bacteroidia > Bacteroidales > Bacteroidaceae > Bacteroides > Bacteroides sp. An279. The sequence goes on along the minus strand of NZ_NFJA01000184.1, from coordinate 1,984 downwards.
TCCATAATTTGAAAATTTTATATGAGCTTTATTTAACCAATTCAATTGACTCGGTCGATATTTTAATCAGTCTCTTCTCATTTTTCGAAATCAAAACCGTCTAGTATCTTGTAGAAGTCATCGCTTCAATTATCTGTTTGCCTATAGATATTCTTTTTAAAGAATAAAAAATGCAAATAAATATTACCTTCCCCGAATGGTATGTTGTACCATTGCCCATTTGGAACAATGATTTTACCTGAACTCAAATCATAATAATATGGAGCCTCCTGCCGAGGTACTGGAGTTGTGTATCGTTCTTTGAATAACGAATTTCAATGCAACGGCTGGAACACATGCTCCGCAAAATCAAAATATCTGTAACAGTTTTTATTGAAAAAAATATTTGAAGCAATGCTGATAGGCAAAGTTTATATATCGTATGCATAATCTGTCCATAATCCGGTTCCTCATCCAATCCATGAAATTCTTCCATTTCAAGTTTCTCTTTCCATTTGGGAATTTTCAGACAAGCATTATTATATTTCTCACTATTCTTCATTACCGTAAGATGTCCAGCCACTCTATCAGAATGAGTCGAAATGAAATTATATTTACTGAAATTATCTTCATTGAGCATATCACTTAAATCACCGTAAATCAGACCATGTCTGCAAAGCCCCAATAGTCATATCCTTTTAGTTCATCCTCATGGATTATTCCATAGAAAGGCTTGCATCCGTAGAGTTTGTACGCCCCATGCTTGGGATTGAAATTTATCCCCAAAACATCAGACACCCGCTTGCAGTATGTGGTGTGGTCTGTCTCATAAAATTTGGTATTCGGATAGATTTCCTTCGGAATGCCACAGTCAGTGAAATATAAGAAATCTACCATTTTCTGCCTGTTGCATGTATAAAGGTATAAGTCCATCTTCTTACACAGATCATAATAAAAGTCTGCAATTACAATATCAGCATTGCTTACAGTTATTTTATCATACATTTTCTCCAGCATCTGAGACTCAGCCCAATCATCCCCATCTGCATGAATAGAATACACTCCACGTGCTTCATCCACGCCAAGTTGACGAGCCAAAGCACCCCCCGTTCTCTTTATGAAAAACACGGATGCGGAAATCTTTCTCAGCGTATTCATCGCATATATTGCGCGAGCTGTCAGTGCTACCGTCATCAATCAACAGCAACTCAAAATCAGTGAATGTTTGAGCAAGGATGCTGTCTATGCAGCGGGGAAGATATTTCTCTACATTGTAGACAGGAACAATAACTGATATTTTAGGAGAATCCATTATTTACAAATTTAAAGATGAAACCAAATATTGATAAGATTTATTTTGCAAATCAGCTAAATTCATAGTCGCCTGCCGATAATCAATCGACCGAAAATTTGGAGATGATGTTTTTTCTATCATACGATTTTCCAATCCAAGTTCGTGCAATAACGAAGCAGCCCGCGTATCTCCTTTTCCCAATTTGACGCAATAAAAAGGTTTATTGAAAATAACAGAAAATGCAGTTCCGTGAAAAGAAGTTGTAACAATGCAACTGGCATACTTTATCCACCCTAAGAATTCTTCTGGAGAACAACATTGGTAAACGTTTTTCTTGAATTTCCAATTTATCCAAGCTGTTATTTCTATAACTTTTGCTCCAATTTGATTAGCTATATCTTGCGCAATTCTCCGAGTGTTTTTATCAAACCTTACTTGATACACCAATACGTACTTGCAATTTAACAAAGGACGTTTCACAATGGAGTTCCAAATATCCGTATTGGCCAACAAGGTCGGGTCTAATACTGTTTCAATTTTTTTCGATGTCAAAGGTTGAAGCAAATCCGCCAATGTTGTCTCCCTTACGCTAATAGCATTAAAATTATTCAAGTTTCGCAAGTTCAACTTGCAGCTTTTAATCTATAAATGTCGCAAATATGTTTCATATCTTCCTCCCTGTTGATGATAGCCTGATAGATATCTTCGTCA
>NZ_NFJA01000183.1:0-2142 GCF_002159615.1 Bacteroides sp. An279 | reverse complement strand
GGCAAACAACTTTGTAGAAAACATCTTTTCCACATGTATGGCACTGCATAATCTCAGAATTAAAATCAACCCTTGGAACTATCATAACTAATTTACATAAACTCTATTTATTTGTTGGGGTACTGGCTATGTTGGAAAGCACCGCAAAAAATTTATGGAAACAAAATACTTTTGACTGCAATCATTATCCTATGTATCGGGATTATCGTCACAAAATGTTATTATGGTTTTGACGTTTACGGCTATGCTACCCCTGTTGTAATCTGCTTGGCTTCAGCCTTGTTTCTGCTATTCAGGTCGCTGAATGTGAATTGGAAGTTGGCAAACCAACTGGCACCTTACTGCTTTGGCATTTATCTGGTGCATCCTGTATTCATCAATTTCGCCTATAAGCTTTTGAATGTAGATGAAGAAGTGGTTGTACCTATTTACAATTTTATCGGCTTCTTCCTGCTATTCACACTTTTGTCATTAGCCAGCACATATATTCTGATGAAAATTCCGTTTATGAAGAAGCATGTGTTATAAGCAAATAAAAACATCTCCCGTTTGCCTTTCTCGAAATTAATTCGTTTCTTTGTAGAAAACTTAGGAACACTATGGAAGTGCCATCTAAAATAATGCATTCTATACAAGAAACAGCTTCGAAGGTATTGCCTATTGGAGCACAAATGATTTTGTTCGGGTCACGGGCACGTGGAGATGCGCGAGAAGATTCGGACTGGGATCTTCTTATCTTGCTAGAACAAGACAAAGTGAGCCATGATGATTACAACAACATCGCTTTTCCGTTGGTGGAGTTGGGATGGAAAATCAATGCAGAGATTAATCCTTTGGTATATACATATGCCGAATGGGGAAAAAGGCATTTCACTCCTTTTTATAAAAATGTAGAACAAGAGGGAATCGTATTATGGCACTGACGTTGGAAGAAAAAAGGGCAATCATAGCCTATCGCCTGCAAAAATCGGAACAAGCAATGGTGGAAGCACGGGACAATGCGCAATTAAAGCACTGGAATCTTGTTGCAAACCGTTTATATTATGCGGTTTTTCATGCAGCTACCGCATTGTTGATAGATAAAGGCTTTTCTTCTAAAACCCATAGTGGTGTAATCTGCATTTTAGGACAAGAATTTGTGATGAAAGGACTACTTGACAAAGAAGATGCCCGTTTGGCTTCCCGCTTATTGAATATGAGACAAGCTGGTGACTATGATGACTTATTTGACTGGACAGAAGAAGAAGTTGCTCCTTTGTTTCCACAAACAGAGACACTGCTAAGCAAATTAAAGTCTCTACTTTCTGTATATTCTTGATATTCTTCGCAAACCAATTTTGTTACAATGGCGAATCCAATGGAGATAAAGAAACCAGAAGAAAAATCTGTTCCACAAAATTCATATATTTCCTCAACACAGGAGATATCCCTTTCGATGCCACTGCGCCCGGATTGAAAGAAGCCCGTGAGAAACTGCGGCTTGAACGCATAAGCAAGGCAGAACCGAATGCGTATTACCGCCATTTAGACAATGTGGTCATCTTACGTGATAACATTGTAACAGCAAGAGACGAGGAACGTTTAGAGGGACGCGCAGAGGGGCGTACTGAAGGAATAAATATTGACGCGAGAAAAACGAAAGCCGACATAGCTAAACAAATGAAAATGGATGGTATGCCAATGGAAATCATCATGAAATATACAGGATTTACCCAAGACGAAATCGAAAAGTTATAAATACTCATAAGTCAACAAAATTAAATACAAGACACTTTAGATATTATCCATGCAACGTTACGATTACTTGATAGTAGGTGCCGAATTATTCGGCTCCGTATTTGCCTATAAAGCTACACAAGAAGGAAAGAAATGCCTAGTCATCGACCGCCGACCGCATTTGGGAGGAAACTTATATTGTGAGCACTGGCAGACAAGATTGTATTTACCGGTGCCATCGATGAGTATTACGGATATAGATTCTCCAAAAAGCTTTCTCGGCTTAATGCATCCGTTTTCGTATGTGCTTTAGTTTTTTAGAAGCTGTTTTGAATTTCTCCAAAAAGTTTTTCTTGGCTTGATGTATCCGTTTTCGTGTGTGCTTTGGGCGATTTTTTGGTTCTTTTCGCTCCTGTTCTTCGTCAG
>NZ_NFJA01000182.1:0-2176 GCF_002159615.1 Bacteroides sp. An279 | reverse complement strand
ACGAAGAACAGGAGCGGAAAGGACCAAAAAATCGCCCAAAGCACACACGAAAACGGATACATCAAGCCAAGAAAAACTTTTTGGAGAAATTCAAAACAGCTTCTTAGAGTTTCTGAATCAGAATTTCATCACAATCTTCATAGAAGGTTGCAGCGATGCCATTGAGAAATTCAGAACGGTTTCTCTGTATCTCACTTTTTTGTATTATCTTTGTGCCGCAATAAATATATTTATATTAGACATGGAAAATAAATACATCACTGTATCATACCGCCTTTACGCAATGAACGGCGGAGAAAAAGAACTTATCGAAGAAGCACCTGCCGCACATCCGTTCCAGTTTATTTCTGGAATCGGATATACGCTTGACCGTTTCGAAAAAGAAATCACTGCCTTGGAAAAGGGGGCCGACTTCAGTTTCACCATCCCTTGTGCCGAAGCATACGGCGAGCGTGATGAGGACAATGTGCGCCAGGTATCGAAGGCGATGTTCTGCGATCCCGATGGGAATTTTGATAGCGAGAATATTTATCCGGGCAATATCATCATGCTGAACGACAACGAAGGGCATCGCTTCTATGCCAACGTGGGCGAAATTACCGATGATAAGGTAGTAATCGACTTGAACCATCCTCACGCCGGTAAAGACCTGATGTTCGAGGGTAAGATTATTGAGATGCGTCCTGCCACGAATAAAGAAATCGAAGAAATCGTGAACGCCATGAGCGGAGGATGCGGAGGACATTGCGAAGGTTGTGGCGGAGGATGCGGTGAAGAAGGGCATCATCACCACGATGAAGATGGGTGTTGTGGAGGCGGATGCGGACATTGTCATTAATAGTTTTTGAGTTTCACCACAAATTAGAAGCTGTTTTGAATTTATCGTGCGATGATTTGGGATGAGTTTTTGAGGCATTTTCGCTTTTGTGATGAGGAAGATAGCGGGCTATCTGACGAAGAACAGTAGCGAAAAAGACCAAAAAATCGCCCAAAGCACACACGAAAACGTATACATCAAGACAAGAAAAACTTTTTGGAGAAATTCAAAACAGCTTCTTAATTTGTCATGCTGGACGAAGTGAAGCATCCCGGATGCATACACATGATGTCCACGAGATTCTTTGCCGATGCTCAGCATGACAAAAGGAGAAAATGAAAATCTGTGAGTGCCTGTGTGCTGACAAACTCAAAAAACTTAAAAACTCAAAAACTTAAAAACTCAAATGATTCTGATAGCCGACAGTGGAGCAACGAAGACTGACTGGTGTTATGATACCATCGGTGGGACTTACATGCAAGTGCAGACCGAAGGTATCAATCCGTTCCATCAGTCTGCTGAATATATCCGCCATATTCTCGAAGACCAGTTGGTACCCCGATGCACAGTACCTGCAGATATATGTACGGGTATTTTCTTCTATGGTGCCGGATGTCTGCCATCCGTATCGGCTCCTGTCACCGAAGCGCTGCAAGACCTTTTCCCTAAGGCGCACATTGAGGTAGAAACGGATTTGTTGGGAGCTGCACGCGCTTTGTGTCAACACCGTCCGGGCATTGCTTGTATTTTGGGTACCGGCTCTAATTCGTGCTTGTACGATGGAGAGCGTATCACCCAAAATATTTCCCCTTTAGGTTATATTCTGGGCGATGAAGGAAGCGGGGCTTACTTGGGCAAGCATTTTGTAGCAGATTGCCTTAAGAGCCAACTTCCCCTGAAGCTTCGCGATGCCTTGTTGGACACGTTGCGCCTCGACCCGCAAGGTATCATTGAACGCGTGTATCGTCATCCTCAGGCCAACCGCTTTCTGGCAAGTCTTGCACCGTTTATCCATGCGCACAAAAACGACCCGGAGGTGCATACTTTCCTACTTCAACATTTCGGAGAGTTCTTCCGGCGTAACGTTCTGCTTTACTCCAGACGCCTGCCTGTTTCGTTTGTAGGCTCTATAGCCTGGCATTTCCGTGCTGAGATAGAGGAAGCAGCTGCCTGTTGCGGCTTGTGCACCGGCACATTTCTACAAAACCCTATCAAAAAGTTGGTGGAATATCATTCCTCCTGAGAAACTGTTTTTAGAAGCTGTTTTGAATTTATCGTGCGATGATTTGGGATGAGTTTTTGAGGCATTTTCGCTTCTGTGATGAGGAAGATAGCGGGCTATCTGACGAAGAACAGGAG
>NZ_NFJA01000181.1:0-2183 GCF_002159615.1 Bacteroides sp. An279 | reverse complement strand
CTCAGAAACGCAGATTAACGCAGATTTTCGCGGATTCTTTTAATTTACTATTTTTCGATTTACGAAGTACGATTTAAAGCTCAAATAGTAGATAGTAAATTGTCAAATCGTAAATTACAATAATCTGCGCTAATCCGTGAAAATCTGTGTTTCTGGTAATATCATTTAATTTTGCACACTTACTTAAAAAGAATAAATGGATATTCAACGACAGTCAATACGTTCCTCCTGAAAAATAAATATATACTGCATTCTTTATGTGGTCAGATTGGCAAATAGCTATAAGTTAGGCGGCATTTTATTTGAGCATTCCGGTTTTTACCTGTATCTTTGTCATCGCTAAAATCAAGCTTTATGGAAAACTTCAGTGAATTAATCAAGAGACGGCGCAGCATGCGTAAATTTACCGGCGAAGAATTGACTCAGGATGAAGTGGTATCATTGCTGAAAGCAGCATTGATGTCACCCACATCGAAACGGAGCAACAGTTGGCAATTTGTGGTCGTGGACGACAAGTCTACGCTGGAATTGCTGTCGAAGTGCAAAGAAGCGGGGGCTTCGTTCCTGAAGGATGCCGCAGTGGGCATCGTGGTGCTTGGCGACCCGTTGGCAAGCGATGTGTGGATAGAAGATGCATCGGTAGCTTCCATCATGATTCAGCTTCAGGCAGAAGACCTGGGGCTGGGCAGTTGCTGGATTCAGGTACGCGAAAGATATACAGCTACAGGTATGTCGGCCGATGAGTTTGTGCACGGGGTGTTGGATATCCCTTTGCAGCTTCAGGTAATTTCCATTATTGCGGTTGGGCATAAAGGCATGGAGCGGAAACCTTTCGATGAAGACAAGCTGCAATGGGAAAAGATACACCTTAATAAATATGGTGAACGATGACTGCAAAGGCTTCGAATCATAAAGACACGTATCGTGCTACGGCAGTGTTCTTGGGAATAATGGGACTTCTTTATTTGCTCGACCGTCTGATTGGTTTCGCTGCCCATGGTTTGCCTTGGGTGATGCAGAAAGATACGATGTTGCTCTATGCGGCGGTTATCTTTTTATGGTTTAAGGCGGACAAGTCGGTAGGAATTGTCCTGGCAGGTATCTGGTTGATACAGAACATCGGACTGGTAGTTTCTTTGTTAGGACAGATGTCGGGCTATCTGCTTCCTGTAGCATTGCTCCTGATAGGTATCTTGTTGTATTGGCTTTCATCCCGATAAATGAAGAATGAGAAAATGATGAATAAAGAATTGATAGACGGACAGCCTGTGTCCTTGAAAAAGGTCGTATTGGTGGGTGCCGGAAATGTGGCTACCCATCTGGGACCGGCATTGTGCGATGCCGGTTATGAGGTTGTACAAGTGTTCAGCCGTACCGAAGCCTCGGCTTCGGCATTGGCCGGTAAGTTGCACTGTCCCTATACGACAAGGCTTGACATGGTGAATCCGGAAGCTGACATGTATATTGTATCTGTCAAGGACTCGGCTTTGGAAAAAGTGATACCTCCTTTGGTAAGTCGTCATTCGGATGCTTTTTTTGTACATACGGCTGGAAGTATGCCGATGAATGTATGGAAAGGGCTGGCGCGGCATTATGGAGTGCTTTATCCGATGCAGACATTCAGCAAGGGTAGGGGGGTAGACTTCTCAACGGTGCCTTTTTTTGTCGAAGGGTCGGGAAAGGAAGAAATGGAAACCTTGAAAATATTGGCAGGGCAGTTGGGAGGAAAGGCATACGAGGCTACGTCCGAGCAACGCCGCTATTTACATGTTGCTGCAGTGTTTGCTTGCAATTTTGCCAATCACATGTATGCTGTGGCAGAGCATTTGTTGGCATTACACGGATTGCCTTTCGGGGCGATGTTGCCTTTGATAGACGAAACGGCACGCAAAGTACACGAGCTTTCTCCCCTGGAGGCACAGACCGGACCGGCAAGGCGGTATGACGAAAATGTAATCAACCGTCATCTGAGCATGCTTGCCGATGAACCTGAACTTGCCGAGCTATACGAGTTGATAAGCAAGAACATTCATAAGTTTTTAAGTCCTTGAGTTTATGAACTTTTTAGTTTTTGCATAAGAAGCTGTTTTGAATTTATCGTGCGATGATTTGGGATGAGTTTTTGAGGCATTTTCGCTTCTGTGATGAGGAAGATAGCGGGCTATCTGACGAAGAACAGGAGC
>NZ_NFJA01000180.1:0-2374 GCF_002159615.1 Bacteroides sp. An279 | reverse complement strand
CGGGCATGTCGTCGGAGATAACCGTACCGTTGATGCGGAGGTTCTCGAAGCGGATGTTTCTTACCAAGCGGTCGCGGTCGTAGCCGATGATGTGCGACAGTTCGGCATGTGTGCCGTTGTAAGTGATATCCTTGAACAGGACGTTCTCGATGCCTCTTCCGGGAGCGGTACAATACTTCTTATTATAGAAGATGCGGAGGTTGACCAGTTGTCCCCGGCGGAAATCCTCGATGCGGATATTCTCGAAACGTACGTTACGCACCAGGTTGTTGTCGCCTGCATTGATTGCCAGGCAGCCTTGGTAATCTATTTGTTTTTCATGATGGTCAAGGATGTCTATGTTCACATAGTTAAGGTCTTCCATGATTTCGAATTTGCCCGAATCGCCATGCAGGCCGATGAAAATGGGATGTGCTACGTCTGCCCAAAGCGTGGAGTTTTGCATGGTGATGTGGCGGCATCCGCCTTTATATCCTAAACGGGTGGCATAGACGGTGGTGCAGTCGTCTGAGTTCCGGCAGAACACTCCGTCGAACAGGACATGGCTGCTGGCAAAGACATTCATGCCGTCTCCCCAACCGTATGAGCTGATAGCCTTGACGTTGCGGATGGTGACATGTTCCGACTCACCGGTGGGGCATTGGGTGGTAATCAGTCCCTCTATCTCTACGTTGCGCGAGCGGCTTACCCTGATTCCTTCTCCTCTTTTGTCGGGATGCACAATGCCTCGGCCTGCTATTTTCACATCGTGTGCATCCTTGACGTGAATGCATCCTTTTACTACCGCACCTCCGGCTACATAAACAGTGGTTCCTGATGGGACGTTGAGCGTATCGCCCGGCAATTGGTGCACGCCGGGTGCAAAGTAGATAAAGTCTTTCGTCGTCCGGGGATTTGCCGGACGGTTTGTGTCGATGGGGTTGGCAAAGAGGTGCAGATTATGGAAGATATCGCCGTTTACCTCTACCGAGAGATTGCGCGGCCTGTCCAGTCGGAACGTGATGCTGCGCCCGTCTACATCAGGCAGGATGTTGTAAGAGAGGGGGCGGATACGTGCCTGTTCAACCGGTGCGTTTGCCGTGACTTTCACTTCTACCGTACCGGAAAAGTCGAAATAAGCCAAAGAGGCGAGTTCTACGTTGTCGGGAGCTTTTACCTTGACGGCATACGTATCTACGTTTTTCCATTCGCCTTCCGGTGTTCTTACCTGGACAGTGAAGTCTTGTTTCATTGTAACTTCTTCGGATGCGGGAGCCGGATAGGTGACCAGTTCTTGTCCCCGGCATATTGTTGGATTTCCTGATACCAACAACAAGGCAAGTGCTGCCAGAAAAATGTGTTTTCGTTTCATCATGAATGTTATTTATAAATGTTAGACTTTGGGTATATATACGGACAAGTAGGGGATAACACTTAGTGAAAATCGGATTTTTTTGGAAAAAACTTCGATTTAGAGTGTCATACAATTATTTGAGACTTTCTGTTGTTGTTTCTTATTGTATTGATTATGAGTTTATTATTTGCTTATTTGTCTATATTTATTGCATGAGATAGCTTTGGTAGGTAAAAAGTTTTGTATTTCTTAAATCTGCTTTACATTTGCAGCGTAATCATTAAATCAAAACACTAATGGCATGGAAAACCGTATTAAACTATCTGACCGGTTGATAACCGAATATTATGAAGAATACCGTCAATCTGTCTTCTTCTATATTTGCCGGCGCATCGAGAACAGGAGCGATGCGGAAGACCTGACTCAGGATGCTTTTCTACGATTGCTTGAATATCGGATGATGATCCGCCGTGATACGCTGAAGTATTTTCTTTTTACTATTGTGCGTAATCTTTTGAACGACTACCTGCGTCGTTATTATAAAAGGCAGGAAATCGATAGGTATTTATATGATACGCTCCCGGTCACGACCGTGGAGCCTGAAAGCCGGATAGTGGCGGACGAACTTCGGAGGCTGGAAAGCCGACGGGTGTCCGCGCTTCCGGAACAGCGCCGCAAGGTATATATAATGAGCCGTTTTCAGGATAAGTCGGCAGAAGATATTGCGGAGGAGTTGAAGCTGTCACGGCGTACGGTGGAGAATCATCTCTTCATCAGTCGCAAGGAGGTGCGCGAGTTCATCCGCCAATGTATATGAGTTTGTAAGTTTTTGAGTTTTTTAGTTGGTAAGTTTTTTAGTTGGGCATGACAGGGACTTGTAAACGGGGAAATTCAAGAACGGATGGATTTGAAAGTATAAAACAAGAGACAATAAAATAGAGTTTATGTAAATTAGTTATGATAGTTCCAAGGGTTGATTTTAATTCTGAGATTATGCAGTGCCATACATGTGGAAAAGATGTTTTCTACAAAGTTGTTTGC
>NZ_NFJA01000018.1:0-49517 GCF_002159615.1 Bacteroides sp. An279 | reverse complement strand
CTGACGAAGAACAGGAGCGAAAAGAACCAAAAAATCGCCCAAAGCACACACGAAAACGGATACATCAAGCCAAGAAATACTTTTTGGAGAAATTCAAAACAGCTTCTTAATAAGAGCCCGATTTCTGCCCCTACTGCCAAACAAAAAATGCGGAAGCACTCCGACACCCGATTAACGATAATCTTTGTGTCACCGTGCTTCCGCATTCTATTTATTGCGTATAAAGCTGCAGCTTATTTGCAATTACCGGCACAACGTGGTTTGATTTGTTTAAAGAAATCATTTCCCTTGTTATCCACCAGAATAAATGCCGGGAAGTCTTCTACTTCAATCTTCCAAATAGCTTCCATACCCAGTTCTGGATATTCCACACACTCGATGCTCTTGATGTTGTTCTGTGCCAGGATAGCAGCAGGACCACCGATAGAACCCAAATAAAAACCTCCGTGTTTCTTGCAGGCATCGGTTACAGCCTGGCTACGGTTTCCTTTAGCAAGCATAATCATACTACCTCCATGACTCTGGAACAAATCCACATACGGGTCCATACGTCCTGCTGTAGTCGGTCCCATTGAGCCACAAGCCATTCCTTTCGGGGTCTTTGCCGGACCAGCATAATAAATCGGATGGTCTTTGATGTATTGCGGAAGGTCTTCACCTCTATCCAGACGCTCTTTCAACTTGGCATGAGCGATATCACGTCCTACGATAATCGTACCGTTCAATGACAGGCGGGTGGCTACCGGATATTTGTCAAGTTCGGCAAGAATTTCTTTCATCGGACGGTTCAAATCTATTTTAACCGCATTTCCTTCTCCTGCCTGACGCAATTCTTCCGGAATCAGTTCGCCCGGATTCGAATCCAGCTTTTCAATCCAGATACCGTCTTTGTTGATTTTACACTTGATGTTACGGTCGGCCGAACAAGACACTCCCAAGCCTACCGGACAAGAAGCACCATGACGAGGCAAACGGATAATGCGTATATCGTGTGCATAATACTTACCACCGAACTGTGCACCTAATCCAATATTATGAGCTTCTTCCAATACTTTCTTTTCCAACTCCACGTCGCGGAAAGCGCGTCCGTATTCATTGCCCGTAGTAGGCAGGTTGTCGTAATAATGGGTAGAAGCCAATTTCACCGTAAGCAAATTCTTTTCGGCAGAAGTACCGCCAATGACAAAAGCGATATGATAAGGAGGACAAGCCGCAGTACCCAGCGTTTTCATCTTTTCTACCAGGAACGGAACCAACGTAGCAGGATTCAGAATTGCCTTGGTTTCCTGATACAAATAGGTTTTATTGGCAGAACCTCCACCTTTGGTTACGCACAAGAATTCATATTCCATACCTTCGGTAGCCTCAATATCGATTTGCGCCGGAAGATTGCAACGGGTATTCACTTCTTCGTACATGCTGAGTGGCGCATTTTGCGAATAACGCAAGTTGTTTTCGGTATAAGTCTTATACACTCCCAGTGACAATGCTTCTTCGTCGCAATAACCGGTCCATACCTGCTGGCCTTTTTCTCCGTGAATGATTGCCGTACCGGTATCCTGGCAGAAAGGCAATACACCTTTGGCTGCCACTTCGGCATTGCGCAAGAATGTCAGTGCTACATACTTGTCGTTTTCGCTTGCCTCGGGGTCGTGCAAGATTTTTGCCACTTGCTCGTTGTGTGAACGGCGCAACATAAATGAAACATCGTGGAAAGCGGCATTTGCCATAGCTGTCAGACCTTCCTTTTCCACTTTCAGAACAGGTTTTCCCTCAAACTCGCTTACAGAAACATAATCTTTTGTAAGCAGATAGTATTCAGTAGTATCCTTACCTTTTTCGAACATCGGCTGATACTTGAATTCTGGAGTTGTTGCCATAATCGATAAGATATTAATTGTTAGTTATTACGTGTGAGCAAAGTTACAAAGTATTATTGAAATATTTCCTTAAATAAACGAGTTTTTCAAGTTTCTACAAAAAGTTTTTCTCGTCTTGATGTTTCCGTTTTCAAAAGAGTTTCTGAAATTCACTCGCTTGCCCGAAGCAAGTCTTTCATCAGCACATCGGTTCCTGGGAAACCGGTGTATTGGTCTTGCAGCTTGCCATCATAGCTGATTACCAGATAACCCGGTATGGCTTTTATGCCATACGTCTGACACAGGTAATCCCATTGTTCTTTTTTCAGGCGATAATGTACTCCTTTGATATCCGTAATAGCCGTCTTCCACTCAGCTTCAGGTGAAGAAGGTCCGGTCAGATAGATATACACGATATCTTTCGATGCCAGTTTTTTCTTTAAATCGCGAATGGCAAACATGCTCTTCCGGCACGGTCCGCACCATGTTGCCCAAAAGTCTATCAAGACAGCTTGTCCCCGGTAAGAAGAAATGATAGACGGCAGAATATCCGCCCCCGATACATTCTTGTCCAGTTCGGCTATCACAAAACTCTTGTTCGATTGTGCCAAAACAGCTTGCGCTTCAAGAGCCTCAGCCCTTTCCTTGACATATTTCTGAATTTCAGGCTGAGTTATGGTTTTCATCAGCTTCTTGTCATCGGAAGAGAACCTATGTTCTTTCACAAAGTTCTGATATACCTCACGTGCTTTCTTCACGTCTTCCCACAAGTCTACCACCTGTCCTTTATCGCGCTCCATATATTCCAGGTATGTGGTATAGTCGTATCCGTAACGGAAATAGGGCGACTTCACGATACCCGGCATCGCTCCTTTTTTCCCCAGTACTACCAGTTCATTCATTTTCAAGTTCAACAAGACATACTGACGATAAGCTTCTCCCACTTTTTTATCATCCTGTAAATTACGCTCATACCTGTCGTAATGTCCTTTTACGAATTCATTGAACTTGTCTGCCGACTGCTCAGAAGCCATGAACTTAAAATCCGGGTCTTCTTCCATTGATAACGGATAGCCCCACGTAGCCAACTCATCATTCAGGTTCGCCATACTTCCATCGAACCATGCCTTTTGCTGTTGTCCGTACTTTTCCTTCAACAGGTGGGAAGCCGACATGCTCAACCGAGGCAGATGGATATATACCGTAGTTTCTTCGCCCGGCACAAGGAACATATCCAGTTGTGCTTTGTTTATCTGCAATTTGGCTCCCCCTGCCAACAACAAGTCGGTTTCAATATGGAAAGAACCATCCTGACGTATACGCACGGTTTGCCCCCACTCATTATAAAACAACCAGTCGGAATGCCGAAAGACAACTTCCAATTCCATCGAGGGGTTGTAACCCAAGATATAACCGTTGATAACCGCCTTGCCCGATTTCAATTGAGGTTGAGGCAAAGTGCGGCTTTGTTCGAAACGTCGAGTCTGTAAGAAACTGGGTACGTATACATACGGCTCTATTCCCGTCAGCTGTACTCCATAAATGGTCCATCCCTCGTCTTTTTCCACAAAATCTACTGTATGTATACCCTGGGGTATCGGAGCAAACGACAAGATAATATCCATTTTTCCAGAATCCGGAATCCGTTCGGGAACCGTTTTCCCATCGATAGACACATGAGCAGCCTCGCGCAAAGGAAACTCTTGCTTGCCACTCCGCAAACAGGTATTCGATGAAATGACCGCCACTTCACCCGGCCTGCCATACAAAACAGCATCTACCTGTGTCTGTTCATCGGTCTGAATGATTTTCTTGATTTCTATCTTCGACGTGGTAGCAGTCACAAAACAGGGATTGGTAACATCTCTTTTCCGATAATTTTCAGCCTGTGCCGTCAAGGCAATACAGCCCAACAAACACAATATCCAGACATACTTTTTCATAATACACTCCTCCTTATCTTTATTCATACATCACGCTTCATTTTCATTCAACAGTCCCTTGAGCCTGTCAATCAATTCATTGCCCAAGGCTGTCTTAACCTTGATGTGTTCCAGAACCGCCGTTACAAACGGATTGCTTTCGAACACCCCCCTCACTTGTTCAAAGTCGAGCTGTTGTTCCGTCTTGCTTCCATCGGCACCGAAGCCTGTCATCGAAGTCAATGAAAACTCCTTTTGGGCATCTTCGTATACCATCCGGTCCAGCCACACCACAGACTCTTGCCATTGCCGTACGATAGCCACAATATCCCGGGCAGTCACCTTGTCGGCCTCCAGATGATAAAAGTCCAACATTTTCTCGTAAGCCCATGTCCATTCATACGTATAATAACAGGCATGCATTTCGGCAAAACGCTCGTGCATCTGCTTCACCGTGCACAATGTTCCAGTCTCGATTTCACTCATCACCCGTTCTATCTCGCTCTTAGGTGCTATCAGTCCCGAGACGTCCACCCATTCGCCCTTTCCTATGGATGTATCGGGCACAAGACGTTGACGGATTTCCTCGTCGCTCCGGAAACGAATGTTTTCAAGCCGCTTGATGACCGAATTTCCCAAGAACTTATGAATGGCAGTTTCGTAAAACCTGATTCCCTTGTTCAAGGCCGAGTTCTTGATTTTGGCACTTTGGTATGCATAAGTTTCCGATGTTTCGCCCGATACTCTTTCCAGTTCTTTCAGGATTTCACGCCCCTTCATCATTTTCTGAATGGTGTACGGGCTGAGCAAGTTGTAATTAATCTGGTCCAGCTTCATCGGGTCTTTGCGCAAATCACGTTTCGGCCACTTCTGCGCATCGCGAATGGTTCCTACACTCCGTAAGTTAACTCCAGGAACCAGATAAGTCGTATTCTTGTCCTCTATCAGATAAGAGAAAGGAAGATTGGACGTATCCGGATGATTGACATGGCGACCCATTACCAAAGAAAAGGCTCCGATGCGTGCCGGCCACAAGACATACGAATCGGAAGTAGTTTTTGCACCACGCTCCAAAGCACCTTGGTGAATCGGTCCCAGCTTATACATGTGATTGCTCTGGTTAGACCCAGAGCCTGCATTCATAAACGAAAACATTCCTGCTATCAACAGAGTCGACTTATGATGTGTCACCGTAAACGGTCCGGCAAAAATGGCACATGCTTCGCCGTTTTCTTCTTGACAATTGCTGAAGAAAAGTGAGTCGGATGCCGAATAGTTGTGCCCCATCCGGCAGGCTTGCCCCACAAAACAACGGGTTATCATCGTACCGTCTTCGATGTGGGCACCGCTCGACACGATGAAATCATCACATACCACACCATATCCGATATGTACCGGGTCAGCAGCATTGCTATTGATGGAACCATTTTTCAACCGACCGGCCCCTTCTATTTCACAACAATCACCGATACGTACATTCTTAATGTACCCAGCATTGACAATTGTCACATGGTTTCCGATGGTTCCCCGCTCGGAGGCATGTTCTTCGGCGTATCCCTCTATTACCGCTTTCATACGCTCTATCAACAACGGCCGGTGCCGGTACAATGCCATAATATATGCCTGATGTGCGGAAAGATGGTCGTGTATCACCACCTCACGCCCTCCAGTTTCATTCAGTACAGAAACCTCCACGCCATTGCCGAAGCGCGATTTCTTGTCCACCAAAATGATGTCGACATTCTCGATAAACGTCGATTCTCCGATATCATAATTGGCTATATAATTCTTTACGTTCTCTATCAGGCAATTGTCGCCTACCGTTACATTGTGCAATACCACGTACGACAGTCCGGCATGCTTGCGTACCCCTCCAGCCAACTGGAACTCACCCTCGAACACTCCCAGGCGTATCTTCCCCGAGAAACGGGCGTGATGTACATGTGCGGTAGTAAATCTTTCCGCCACCTGCACCTCGTTCCAGTCAGCAGCTGTACAAGCCTGTGCTTCCAGCCTGCCGATTTCTTCTTTTGTCAGCGAACGATAGGTATTCATAAGCTGCTCTCCTCATCGTAAGTCTGGTAAAGAAAATCATTGTACGGATACTTCTGCACATGCAGTTCCCTTACCTTGTTATATAATATTTTCTTCAACTCCTCCAGATTGGTCTTGTTTCTGGCAGAAATGAAAATACAGTTATCATTCAGTTTTGCCATCCAGGTATGCATCAGTTCATCCAGTGTAATATTCTCCTTGGTTTTCGGGGTCAGGTCGTCTTCGGCTTTCTGTACATACGTATAGGCATCTATCTTGTTGAACACAATCATCGTAGGCTTACCGCCTGCCCCCAGTTCGGCTATCGTCTTGTCCACCACCTGTATCTGTTCCTCGAAGTCGGGATGCGAGATATCCACCACATGTACCAGCAAGTCGGCTTCGCGCACTTCATCCAGCGTCGACTTGAACGAATCGACCAAATCGGTAGGCAATTTACGGATAAACCCTACGGTATCCGAAAGCAAGAAAGGCAAATTATCAATAATCACTTTGCGCACAGTCGTGTCCAGCGTTGCAAAAAGTTTGTTTTCGGCAAACACTTCACTCTTGGCAAGCAGGTTCATCAGCGTAGATTTACCCACGTTGGTATATCCTACCAACGCGACCCGAATCAGCCTGCCGCGGTTCTTGCGCTGGGTAGACTTCTGTGTATCAATCTCCGCCAGACGCTGTTTCAGCAGCGACATACGGTTCAAGATGATACGGCGGTCCATTTCCAGCTGCGTTTCACCCGGTCCGCGCAGCCCTACCGAGCCTTTACCTCCTCCTGCACCGGAACCACCCCCCTGGCGTTCCAAGTGTGTCCATAACCGTTGCAGGCGTGGAAGCATATATTTGTATTGTGCCAGTTCCACCTGTGTCTTGGCATTGGCTGTCTGCGCCCGCATAGCAAAGATATCCAGAATCAGCGAAGTGCGGTCCAAGATTTTCACTTTCAATTCATTCTCGATATTCCTTATCTGTTTGGCAGACAACTCGTCATCGAATATGACCATCCCGATTTCGGTCTCTTCGTTTTCGTTCTGTTCTTGCAAATACGCCTGTATTTCCTGTAGTTTTCCTTTTCCAACGTAAGTTACCGAATTGGGCGTGTCTAGCTTCTGCGTGAAACGTTTTACCACTTCCGCACCTGCCGTTTCGGCAAGAAAAGCCAGTTCGTCCAGGTATTCATTGGTTTTTCGCTCGTCTTGCGACTGGGTTATCAACCCCACCAGCACAGCCTTTTCGGTCTGTGCTTCAGATATTACAAATTCTTTCATCCAGCTTCTTATTTCAATCAACGCAAATATAAAGAGATTTTCTATATAAACAAAGTACTGACGGCACCTTATCAAGACAAAATTCTTTTATTTTAGAAACTGTTTTGAATTTCTACAAAAAGTTTTTCTTGGCTTGATGTGTTCGTTTCGTGTGTGCACGATAAATTCAAAACAGTTTATTGCCTGACGAAATTTCGTAAATATTCGAACCAATGCCTACTGACTACCGCCTTTCCGGATAGTATCATTGCAAGATGCAGCCGGTTGCAGAAGCCTGCGGATAGAGGTGCGTCGGCAAACGCATATAGGTTCATCCGCTGTAAGATTATTAATCTTCAGGCTGCAAGATTATTAATCTTACAAGCGGAAGATTATTAATCTTACACCAGACGAAGCTATCTGAGTTGAGAAAAGAAGAAAATAACAACAGCCTTTTAAATCATCTGAATATGATAAAATACAGTTTATACTTTGCGCGGTATAAGTGCCAGCATTACAGTCCTATGCCCGATTATTCCTCTGCAGAAAGCAACAACTGACAATCGACAATATCAAGCCAGCGACCGAACTTAAATCCGACCTCCTGAAAACGTGATACCTGTACGAAACCCAGATGTTCGTGCAGGAGAAGACTGGGATGGTTGTCGGCTGTAATACAAGCTATCAGCGAGTGAATACCGGCTTGTCTGCAGTCGTCAATAAGACGGTTCATCAGGCGTGTGCCGATGCCTTTGCGCTCTTCACCCGGAGCAACATAAACCGTAGTTTCGAGGGTACGGGCATAAGCTGCCCTTTCTTTCCACAAATGGGCATAACAATATCCTGTGACTTGCCCGCCAGACTCTTCGACATAATAGGGATAACGGGAAGAGATGGAGAGAATGCGATTGCGTATTTCTTCCTCGCTTACAGGTTCCAGTTCGAAAGTAGAGGTAGTATGCTCGATATAATAATTATAAATGCCGGCTATGGCACGTGCATCTTGAAGGGTAACTTTTCTCATCTGTAGGTTATTGTTTATTGCTGATTATATACAGAAAGCGATAAATCTTCTCTTTTTCTATGCAAAGGTAGTGCTTTTTATTTATTTTTGTACAGAAAAGAGAATAATGCTTATGAAGACATTCCGGAACCTGATATTAGGGTTTATTTTACTTTCCGTGCTTTCATGCGGGAGACAACAACAACCTGTATTACCCCGACAGGAGATGGCAGAACACCTGTTAATGGAAGCAGACAGCCTGATGCGTGCAGACTCGGCTTTCTGGTTGGCTGCTGTAAATCGTACTCATCCGGCCGTATGCCGATACGACTCAGCAATCAGGAAAAAACTGGACAACGCAATGCTGATGTGTCCGGGACTGAAAAAGGTATATCTGACAAAATATGTCTACCTGATGCGCAGCTGGAAACCAGACGAGATATTATTGCTTTTGCGGAAGATGGCAACCAAT
The DNA here is from genome assembly GCF_002159615.1 of Bacteroides sp. An279. Classification (NCBI taxonomy): domain Bacteria; kingdom Pseudomonadati; phylum Bacteroidota; class Bacteroidia; order Bacteroidales; family Bacteroidaceae; genus Bacteroides; species Bacteroides sp. An279. The sequence goes on along the minus strand of NZ_NFJA01000018.1, from coordinate 40,965 downwards.
GTGCCCGACTCTATAGCTGCGGATATGTGGAGTTTGAAGGCTGTCCTGGAAGACAGGGCAGGCTTCCGCGACACGGCAAAGCATGATTTCCGGAAAGCAGATTCGATTTATGAACTGACATTGCGACATTATGCTAAAGAGCAGCGTGACACTATGCAATATTCGGCAATCCGTGTAATGAAAGCATTGAATCTTTCTTTGCTGTATGATAACTTCCAGCTTTTACAACACGAATTGGAATTATACAGACGGGTGTACGAAACGCCCTTGGATGGTTGGGAAGTTTTATATACGATAGAAAGCAAAGAACAGTACTACCGGTTTGTGTTTGGAAACTGAAAGCCTGTTTATACCATGCACGATATGAAATGGTGCATTCCGCGCAAAGTATACAGAGAATGCCTTGCGCGGAATGATATCTTTATCAGTATCCGAAGATTTCTTCGGTAGTCAGACGTTTGACAGGACCGATTTTCTCAAGTGATTTGATATCCAGTTCTTTTTCGTTCCCCAGAATGATGTAGCGGTAAGGTTTGCCTGCCATCGTTTCCTGTTCGAAACGGACTATGTCATCCATTGTGAGCGAAGGAACGGTATTGTAAATCTTTTCATTGATATCATAGTCGATGCCCTTGTCTGTGGCGTTGAGGTAAGCATTGATGATATTCATCTTGGTGGTACGCGCGGTAGCAAGACGCTTCAGAAGTGCCTGCTTGGCAAGGTCGAATGCCTTACCTGCTTGCGGTATTGTATCGATAATCTGATTGAATGTGCGTATGCAGTCCATCATCTTATCATTTTGCGAAATGATGAATGTCGTGGCATATTCAGGTTTATCCTTATAAGCAGGAGTAACATAGCTGGCTCCTGCGCTATAGGCCAGCCCGCGTGCTTCGCGTAATTCCTGGAATACGATTGTGTTCATGCCACCTCCGAAATATTCATTAAACAACGCGATGACAGGTTGCCGGTCAGCATTCCACGGATGGTTCTCGTTATGATATTGCATCATATAGATGTTTTTCGCATCGTATGGAGCAATGAAAACTTCGTTAGCCGGAGTCGGCTGCAATGTGTAAGGCTTTCCAACGGGAGCATCAGCAAGGATTGCTGCGGTTTTATGATAGCGGTCAACGGATGCAGTCACCTCGTCAAGATTCATCGGACCGTAATAAAGCACAGTATGTTTGTAGTTGCTGAGGTTTCGAATCAAGTCAACCAGTTCTTGCGGGTCGATTTGTTCAAACTCCTGTGCAGAAGGGATGTTACGTACCGGATTGTAGGCACCATATACACTGTATGCCTGAAGTGCACTGAAATTGTTCTGCTGGTCGAGTTTATTGTCGGCACGTCCTTTCATCTCCAGAGCCGCATACTGGGTAAATGCTGCTGTATCCACCTGTGCATGAGCGATGAAGTCTTCCATCAACGCCATGGCTTTTGTCATGTTTTCGGAAAGTCCACGCAAAGCGATGCTGCTTTTTTTAGAACCTATGCTGATATCGAAGTCACATGCCAGTTGATAAAATTTCTGTTTGAGTTGTTCGGCACTTAGCTTGTCGGTCCCCAGATAATCCAGGTAATCGGCAGCATAAGGCAACCATTTGTTCCATTCTTCTCCACAATCGAAATAATAATTAAGTGAAAAACGTCCGTTTTCATTATTCTTCACATAGAGTACAGGCAAGCCATTAGACGTCATTCCTTTGGTCAGGTCTTTGTCGAAGTTGACAAATTTGGGCTGTATCGGTGCTGTTTCCGCATTTACAATCTCAGTCACGAATGCACTTTGCATATCCCGGTTGGTAGGAATGGGCGTGATTTGCGGTTTGTCTATTTTCTTGATAGTAGAATCGTTTCCGATACGTTTGTACACAGTTACATAATTGTCACGGAAATGACGGTTGGCAAAATCGATTATCTGTTGTTTGGTTATTTTCGAGATGCGATCCATTTTACCAGTCACATCACTCCATTTCTGGTGGTTGATAAATGCGTTGACAAACAGGTCAGCACGTCCTTCGTTGCTTTCAAGGGTAGTATAGAAAGAAAGTTTTTTATTGTTCACCACGGCTTGAATCAAGTCTTCATCGAAGTCGCCTTTCTTCAGTTTGCCGATTTCATCAAGGAGTAAAGCTTTTACTTCATCAAGCGATTGTCCTTCCTTGGGAAATCCGGCTACGACAAAGCCTGAATACTCGGCAAGCGGAAGGGTAAAGGCACCTCCTCCCAGCCATTTCATCTGCTGGTCGAGGTTGAGGTCCATCAATCCTGCCTTGCCATTACTGAGCATGTCAGCTATTACATCAAGAGTGTCGTTTTGAAACGAAGCAGCCTTATCAAACTTCCATGCCATATAGACGCGTTCGGCTTCTTGTCCTACAACTGTTGTATCTTTCGGCATAGTGCGGTCGGGTATCGGGGCATACTGGGGTTGAGAAAGGGACGGATTAGGCTGCCAAGTACCGAAATATTTATCAAGAGTAGCGATTACCTGATCGGGGTCGAAGTCTCCCGCCATACAGATAGCTACGTTATTGGGCACATAGTAACGGCGGAAATAGTTCTTGATGTTTGTGATTGAAGGATTTTTCAGATGCTCTTGTGTACCGATAGTGGTTTGCGTCCCATAAGGATGCCCCGGAAAGAGCAGGGCCATCAGTGCATTGAACAATTTATCCGTGTCACTTCCCAAACCTATGTTATACTCTTCGTATACAGCTTCCAGCTCTGTATGAAATCCACGGATAACCATATTCTGGAAACGGTCTGCCTGGATACGCGCCCAGTTTTCCACTTCATTTGCCGGAATGTCTTCTATGTAACAAGTCACATCGTTGCTGGTATAGGCATTAGTCCCCACGGCTCCAATGGCAGACATCAGCTTATCATATTCGTTGGGAATAAAGTACCGGGCTGCAAGTTGTGAGATACTGTCTATCTCGTGGTAATATGCACGGCGCTGGTCCGGGTCTTTCAAGGTTCGGTATACTTCGAAATGTTTTTCTATAGCATCAAGAAGAGGAGCTTCTTTATCTATGTCAGAAGTGCCGAATTGGCGGGTTCCCTTGAACATCAGATGTTCCAGATAATGGGCAAGTCCCGTGGTTTCAGGCGGATCATTCCGGCTTCCTGTACGTACGGCAATGTAGGTTTGAATACGTGGTTTCTCGTCGTTGACCGACAGATAGACTTTCAGCCCGTTGTCCAAAGTATAGATACGGGCATTCATCAGATCGCCTTCCACAGTCTGATACTGGTATTCCTTTGCCATAATAGGCAGCCCGAAGGCAAGCAGGAATACCCCAAGCACTGATTTGAATTTGTTCATACTTAAATAGATTTAATAGTTCTGTTTGCTTTGATTTTAAAAAACTGTTTCGGATTTCTTCAAAATAGTTTCTAAATGTTTCTGCTGTCCACTCCCCACATCATCTTTTCCCGAAGTGTGTTGAAAAATGAATGATGACACCGTTTGACAATGCGTACGAAATAGTCGGCACGACGAATACGCAAACGGGTGCCCTCACGACAAGTTTCACTCCGTCCGTCTACCGAAATAAGGAAGTTATGGTTCCGGCTTTCCACATCGAGTATGATTTCCCACTCGTCACGTATCACAATGGGGCGGATATTCAAACTATGCGGAGCTACGGCTGTAAGACTGATGGTACCGCTTTGTGGAACAAGAATAGGGCCTCCCACGCTGAGAGAATATCCGGTAGAGCCGGTAGGAGTAGCTACGACCAGCCCATCTGCCTGATAGGTACATAACAGTTCATTATTGATATAAGCGTGTATGGTAATCATTGACGAACTGTCTTGTTTAAGTACGGCAATTTCGTTTAAGCCGAAAGGATACCCTTTCAGGACATAATTGTCAGTATGGAGCTGCAATACTCTTCGTGGTTCGGCAAGGTATTTCCCTGCATAGATTTCATCGAAGGCTTCCTCCATCTGGTCGGGTGATACATCGGCAAGAAACCCCAGCCTTCCGGTGTTGATTCCCAAAATAGGGATTTCTTTTTTACCTACCCGGCTTGCCGCACGCAGAAAAGTCCCATCACCTCCGATACTAAGCACCATATCGGCATTGAAATCATTTCCTTGAAATACCTGCAGGCCTTTCAGATTGGCTTTTGTATGTTGCTTGAGAAAATCGAAAAAGTCATTACTGATGCATATTTCGGCTTTTTTGTTCCGTAAAATGTCGAGCAGGTGTGTGACATGTGCCGATTTATGCTCTTGGTATGTATTCCCGAAAAGGGCGAATCTAAGAGTCCGTTGCATATCTTGTAGCTTTTTATCAATCTTTATTCAGTAAAGTAAGCAGGTTGTCCGTATTTTCTGCTAACTTTGCACTTTGTTGACGCAAAGATAGAAAAATAAATTGAAAACAATTAATATTATGGTAACTATGACATTGTTGGCGGCGGCACAAGCCGTTGCAGACACATTGGCGGGAGCGAATCCGGTACTTACCCCAGTTGCATCGGGAGAACCGGAAATGAATTTATGGGATATGGCCTGCAAAGGCGGATGGATAATGATTGTATTGGCAGTGATGTCGGTAATAGCCTTCTATGTATTTTTCGAGCGGGCTTTTGCTATCCGAAAGGCATCAAAAGACGACCCATTGTTTATGGACCGTATCCGGGATTATATCAAAACCGGTGAAATAAAATCTGCAATCAACTATTGCCGGATGGTAAACACACCTTCGGCACGGATGATAGAAAAAGGTATTACGCGCATGGGACGTCCGGTTTCGGATGTACAGGCAGCTATCGAAAATACAGGCAACATCGAAGTAGCCAAACTGGAAAATGGCCTGGCGATTATTGCTACCGTGTCGAGTGGGGCTCCGATGTTAGGCTTTTTAGGAACAGTAACAGGTATGGTACGTGCATTCTGGAATATGGCTAATGCTGGTAATAACATTGATATCACTCTGCTGTCAGGCGGTATCTACGAAGCAATGATTACTACAGTAGGAGGTCTGATTGTGGGTATTGCAGCGATGTTTGCCTACAATCATTTGGTCTATCGGGTAGACAAAGTGGTCAGTCAGATGGAAGCCCGCACGATGGCCTTTATGGATCTATTGAACGAACCCGACGAAAACCGATAGGCTTATGGCACTGAAAAGAAGACAGAAAATATCACCCAGCTTCAGTATGTCATCCATGACCGACCTTATCTTCCTGTTGCTGATATTTTTTATGATTACTTCTACGATGGTATCACCCAATGCTATTAAGGTCTTGTTGCCTCAAGGATCTGAGCAGACTTCGGCAAAACCGATGGTACGGGTGATTATCGACAAGGATCTGAATTATTACGGAGCATTCGGCAATGATGACGAAATGCCTTTATCACTTGATGAGGTACCTTCGTTTTTGCAAGAATGTGCTTCTAAAGAACCGGATATGTATGTGGCTTTGTATGCCGATGAATCAATCCCTTACCGTGAAATTGTACGGGTATTGAACATTGCTAATGAAAATCATTACAAAATGGTGCTCGCTACACGGAGACCAGATAAAGAATGAATTACAGGAAACAAGGCGACAAGGTGACAAGGCAACATGGTGACAAGGTTTGAACGGCTTTACTAAGGTATTTAAGACTTTGCCAACCTGTCAACTTGTTAACTTGTCAACTCGTCAAACTTGTCAACTTAAAACAACAGAATCGTGAAACGAAGCAAGTTAATCGGACTTATAGGAACAGTGGTGTTGCACGTGGCAATCCTTGTATTCTTGCACCTGTACGTGCTGACGCTTCCTCCCAAACAAGAAGAGGGAGGAGTGCCCGTTATGCTGGGCAATACTGAGACAGGAGAAGGAGATGCCGACCCTTATACCCTGACAGAGGTAGACTTGTTGCCGCAGCCCGAAACAGCAGAACAGGAAGCATCTTTACCTGATGGTGGAGATGACTCTCCGTTGATAACCCAAGCCGATGAGCCTTCCTTGCAAGTGAAAAAGGAAGAGCCCCGTCAGGAGCAGAAACAAAAAGAAACATCTAACGTAAAACCCAAAAAAACTACAGAACATCCAAAGCCGAAAGAAAAAACCGAAGCAGAGAAGCGTGCCGAAGCAGAACGCGCTGCGGCACAGGCGGCTTCCAGTAAAGTGGCCGGAGCTTTCGGAAAAGGCTCCAAGATGGGAAGTACCGGCAATGGTAGTGGTGAAGGAATGCAAGGAAGCCCTACAGGGAATGGAAAAGAAGGAAAGACTTCGGGCGTAGGTGCCTCAGGAGTATTCGATTTAAACGGCCGGTCACTGGGGACTGAAGGATTGCCTTTACCGGCTTACAATGTACAGGACGAAGGACGTGTAGTGGTTACAATAGTCGTTAACCCGGCAGGAAAGGTTATCAGTACACAAATCAACAAGCGTACCAATACTGTAAATCCTACTTTACGCCGTGCCGCGGAAGAAGCTGCACGACGGGCACAATTCAACCGGGTAGACGGTGTAAATAATCAGTCAGGAACAATAACTTATTACTTTAAATTGAAATAAGCGTATGAAATCGATTTGTATTTTTTTAGCTGAGGGCTTTGAAGAAGTGGAAGCTCTTTTCCCGCTCGATATTTTGCGTCGTGGCGGTCTGAATGTAAAAACCGTATCTATAATGGGAGAACCGACAGTAAAAGGTGCCCATGGTGTGCCTGTAGTTGCCGATTGCCTGATAGAAGATTTGAAAGAAGAAGATATTGAGATGATTGTATTGCCGGGAGGACTTCCTGGTGCCACTAACCTTGATGCACATGCAGGAATAGACAAACTGGTCCGTAATTTTGCTACAGCCAGCAAACCACTGGCAGCTATTTGTGCAGCTCCGATGGTATACGGAAACCGAGGCTTACTGAAAGGGAAAAAGGCAACTTGTTATCCGGGCTTCGACAAATACCTGGACGGTGCTGAGTATACCGGCAATATGGTAGAAATCGCCGACAACTTCATTTTGGGAAAAGGCCCTGCCGCTGCATCAGCTTTCGGATTTGCCATTCTTGAAAAAATGGCCGGAGCAGCCAAAGTGGCAGAAGTAAAAAATGGAATGCTTTTCGCTGAATGAAAAAATACATAATAATTGTTGCCGGAGGAAAAGGTTTGCGCATGGGAGGAGAAATCCCCAAACAATTTCTTCCTATTAAAGGGAAGCCTGTATTGATGCGTACGCTGGAAACCTTTTCCACTTGCGATGAGACTATCGAACGGATTGTAGTGCTTCCGGTAGACCAACAGGACTACTGGAGGCATTTGTGTAAAATCTATGGATTTACACTTTCTCATCGTATTGCCAATGGCGGAGAAACCCGTTTCCATTCAGTTAAAAACGGGTTGGCACTGGTAGAAGATAATGCATTGGTCGGTGTACACGACGGAGTACGCCCTTTTGTGTCATCCAAGGTCATATCGGAATGTTACCGTATGGCAGAAGTATCAGGAGCAGCAATACCTGTAACCGATGTTGTAGAAACACTGCGTCAGGTTACAGAAAATGGAAATAGCCAGACAGTTCCACGCAACTGCTATAAGCTGGTTCAGACCCCTCAGGTTTTTCTTTCTTCGTTATTGAAACAAGCTTATTCCCAACCTTACACATCGTGTTTCACGGATGATGCTTCGGTGGTAGAAGCTTGGGGACATCGGGTAGAACTGGTGGAAGGAAACCGGGAAAACGTTAAGCTGACAACTCCGTTTGACCTGAAACTGGCAGAAATGATATTAAGTTGACAAGATTTTATACAATGTACGGTCGGATTTTTGCATTTTCATGACACATTGCATAGATCTTTGTCAACGTGCAGACTTGTGACCTAAAAATGAAAGAATATGCTTGATTTGTCTACGCGTGATATCAAGTTCTTGCAAGGGGTGGGTCCCCAGCGGGCAACTTTGTTGAATAAGGAGTTGAATATCTGTTCCTTTAAAGACTTATTGTATTATTTCCCGTACAAATACGTAGACCGCAGCCGTTTGTATTACATTCACGAGATAGACGGAAACATGCCCTATATCCAGTTGCGTGGACAAATCTTGAGTTTCGAAATCTTAGGTGAAGGAAGGCAACGACGTCTGGTCGGACATTTTTCCGACGGTACAGGTGTCGTAGATTTGATATGGTTTCAAGGTCTGAAATATGTTGAAGGCAAATACAAAGCACACGAGCCTTACATCGTGTTTGGCAAACCAACCGTATTCAACGGGCGCGTTAATATCGCTCATCCCGACATCGACCCTGCCGATGAGTTAACTTTATCCACAATGGGACTTCAGCCATATTACAATACGACCGAAAAGATGAAACGGAGCAACCTCAATTCGCATGCGATAGAAAAGTTGATGAAAAACCTGTTTGCCGTACTTCGGCATGAGGAATTTGAAGAAACCTTGAGCTCCCGGCTGATAGAACAACACCGTCTGATGCCGTTGACAGAAGCTTTGCACAACATTCATTTTCCGCAAAATCCAGAATTGCTCCGCCGGGCACAATATCGTTTGAAATTCGAAGAGCTCTTTTATGTACAACTGAATATCTTACGCTATACGCAAGAACGACGAAACAAATTCCGTGGACTGATATTCGGCAAAGTAGGTGATATCTTCAACACCTTTTATGCCCAAAATCTTCCATTTCAACTTACTGGTGCACAAAAGCGGGTCATTAAGGAAATGCGCCGCGACATGAAAAGCGGCAGACAGATGAACCGTCTGCTTCAAGGTGATGTGGGAAGCGGGAAAACCTTAGTGGCACTGATGATAATGTTGATAGCCCTTGATAACGGTTATCAGGCATGCATGATGGCACCTACTGAAATTCTTGCCAACCAACACTATGAAACCATTACCCGTTTTCTGCAAGGAATGTCCGTCCGGGTAGAATTACTCACGGGAAATGTAAAAGGGAAACGCAGGGAAACGATTTTACGCGATTTAGTGACAGGCGACATACAGATACTTATCGGTACACACGCTGTAATAGAAGACACAGTAAACTTTTCTTCATTAGGGCTGATAGTCATTGACGAACAGCATCGCTTCGGAGTAGCACAGCGCGCCAAGTTGTGGCGAAAGAACCTGTGCCCGCCTCATGTACTGGTAATGACCGCCACTCCGATACCCCGTACACTTGCCATGACCCTTTATGGTGACCTTGACGTATCGGTCATCGATGAACTGCCTCCCGGTCGCAAACCCATACAGACTATTCATCAGTTCGATAATCGGCGGGCTTCGATGTATACTTTCATCCGCAAGCAATTGCAGGAAGGCAGACAGGCATATATCGTTTATCCCTTGATTCAGGAAAGTGAAAAAATGGACATCAAGAATTTGGAAGATGGCTACCTCCACGTGTGCGAAGCATTTCCCGAATATAAGGTAAGCAAAGTACACGGTAAAATGAAAGTAGCAGAAAAGGAGGAAGAAATGCAACGTTTTGTAAATCACGAAACGCATATTCTGGTAGCAACGACGGTTATCGAAGTAGGTGTAAACGTTCCGAATGCTTCGGTAATGGTCATCGAGAATGCCGAACGTTTCGGTTTATCCCAATTACATCAGTTAAGAGGACGGGTAGGACGTGGTGCCGACCAATCATATTGCATCCTGGTAACCGGTTATAAACTGACAGAAGATACCCGAAAACGTATCCAGATAATGGTGGATACGAATGATGGTTTCGAGATAGCAGAAGCCGACCTGAAGTTGCGGGGACCAGGCGATTTGGAAGGGACACAGCAAAGTGGAGTAGCATTCGATTTAAAAATAGCCGATATTGCCCGAGACGGCCAGCTCCTTCAGTATGTACGCGAAGTGGCAGGACATCTGCTTGAAGAAGACCCGCAAGGCATACACCCTGAAAACGCTATCGTATGGCAACACCTGAAAGAACTCCGGAGTAAAAATGTAAACTGGTCGGTAATTTCATAATAAAAGTGTCCGGGACCGACAGCTTTTCGGGCCGATTTACCTGTTATTCCCAAATTCTAAAGAAACCCGTAAAAGCCCTGCCACAAAATTATGCTTGTTATGATGAATAATGTGTAAAGCAGGCTGAACAGAAAGCCAGGGAGTCAGGTGACAGTGAAGAGTACATTCAATGTCTGTTTCATCACCTCCGGAAAAGAGAAGACGATTGAACACAATACCGGCAGTCATATCGTTCCGGGCAATGCGGTTCATCACCAGTCCGCCTCCCCAATATCCGTTACAGGGAACGTAACGCCGGGTCATAGCTGCCCCTTGTCCTAACAGGACCAATTGCGATTTGCCCACCATCAGCAAAGGCTGCTCCAGCAAAGCCCAGAAACCAGTTTCCCGCTCGTGCACGCTTCTGTCTTCAGAAGGTGTTTTCCCATATACATACCCTATTGTATAGTTTGCAGCCTGCTCGCCTTTCGAAGGTATTTCGTATGAAATGCTTCCCATGGTAAATATACCATCGCCAGACGGACAAAAACGGAACTGACGGTCGAAATCATCACTCGCCACACCATTATAAACACTCGCTTTCAACGTTAACCGACTGACAGGAAGATACTCCAGATGAACACCCATAGCTCCTAACGGAAATGTAGCAAGCGGATAATTCAATGAAAGAATGGGATAATCGGCATCTGCAGCTCCTGTAAACAAACCGGTAGCAGGTGTAATGAAATAATCGGCATCAACGTTACGTAAACCTATAGAGACAAAAAAGCATTCGCCAAAGGACTGACGCAGAGAGGCCTGCATCAAACGAAAAGGACGGTTCTCATCGGTATAGATATTCGACAAACCTAAGTTATCATCATCTACAGCACCGCCTGTTTGCCAAGTTGCAATTGCCATACCTTCGAATGAGGCACCTTTCCAAAGTCCGACATCCACTCCCACTTCCAAATAATTCACCCATGACGTGTTTCCACTCGTCATATTCCATTCACCTTCAGTCATGGCAGTCAAATTCCAACCGACACGAGAAGAAACCGGTGTTTGAGCCCGGACACCAATCACACACAAGCAGGCTGCCAGCCCACATAAGAATCGATACATAGGTTCTTTTTTAAAGTTGATCAACTATTATCCCCTGTAGAATAACACCAATCGACATATTTTGTTCAATGAATTCCTCATATTTTCAAAAAACAGAGTAATCTTCTTTCCGATATCTGTACTACGCTGTAATAACTCCTTATTGCCAATCAATACGGAATTCATATTTTGTTTTTTCTTGCGGTGCAAAGATAATGAATTTATTCGTATTTTTGCAACATCATGATAGATCAAGCCACCATAGACAAAATAATGGATGCCGCCCAAATAGTAGACGTGGTATCTGAATTCGTCACACTCCGGCGCCGGGGAGTGAACTACATCGGACTGTGTCCTTTCCACAACGAAAAGACACCATCGTTCAGCGTATCGCCCAGCAAAGGAGTATGCAAATGCTTCAGCTGCGGAAAAGGAGGAAATGTGGTGCATTTCATCATGGAACATGAACAACTCTCCTATTACGAAGCATTGAAATGGCTGGCAAAAAAATACAATATCGAAATCAAAGAACGTGAGCTGACTGACGAAGAAAAACAGGCACACAGCCTACGCGAAAGTTTATTTGTAGTCAATCAGTTTGCTTCCGAATACTTTCAAGACATTTTATATAATAACATTGACGGGCAGCGCATCGGCATGACCTACCTGCGAGGACGTGGATTCCGTGATGACATCATCAAAAAATTCCAACTTGGCTATAGCACCGACAACCGGGATGCGCTGGCACGTGCTGCACTGCAAAAAGGATACAAGGAAGACTTCCTGGTAAAAACCGGACTGTGTTACCGCAAGGAAGACGGTACCTTACGCGACCGCTTTTGGGGACGTGTCATTTTCCCTGTACATACGATTTCCGGAAAAATCGTAGCTTTTGGCGGACGCGTACTCAGCGCCGCCACCAAAAATGTACAGATGAAATATGTCAACTCGCCTGAGTCAGAAATCTATCACAAAAGCAAAGAACTGTACGGCATCTTTTTTGCCAAGCAGGCTATCGTGCGCCAAGACCGCTGTTTCCTGGTAGAAGGCTATACCGATGTTATTTCCATGCATCAAAGCGGCATTGAAAATGTGGTAGCCTCATCGGGCACGGCACTTACATCCGACCAAATCCGATTGATTCACCGTTTTACGAACAACATTACTGTCCTTTATGACGGTGACGGAGCCGGCATAAAGGCTAGTATCAGAGGTATTGACATGCTGCTGGAGGAAGGGATGAATATCAAAGTATGTTTGTTGCCGGACGGAGATGACCCTGATAGTTTTGCACGCAAGCACAATGCTACCGACTATCAAGCATACATTAACGACCATGAAGTAGACTTCATCCGTTTCAAGACCAACCTACTGCTGGAAGAAGCCGGAAAAGACCCTATCAAGCGCGCTGCATTGATTTCAAGCATTGTAAAAAGCATTTCGGTCATTCCCGATGCGATTGTACGTTCTGTATATATCCGCGAATGCAGCCAATTGCTGCAGATGGAAGAAAAGATACTTATCGAAACCACTTCAAAACTGATAGAACAGGCACGCGAAACAAAATTCAAGGAACAACAACGTAAAAAGGAGCGCGAACAGCGGATGACTGAAACTCCTGCGGTTCAGCCTTCTGTTCCTGATACACCGACAAACGAACCACAGGCAACAGATACAACTCCTGACCTAAACAACAATACCCCTCTTCCACCCGAACCAACTCCCGCAAATACGTACACTTCGTACATTCCGGCAGAAGGCAACGAGCAAAAAGTATTCTATGCCAAAGAAGAAGACCTGGTACGGATGCTTATCCGCTATGGCGAAAAAACAATGTGCTATATAGAAAACAATGAAGGTGAACAAGTTCCTTATACGGTCATTGAATGCATTGCGACAGGATTGAAGGAAGACGAACTACAATTCCATGACCCCATACACCGGCAGATTTTACAAGAATGTGAAGCACACCAACACGACCCTAACTTCATAGCCGAGCGACATTTTATCGCCCATCCTGACCCGAATGTCAGCAAATTGGCGGCAGACTTGGTGAACGACCGTTATCAATTGAGCAAATACCACTCGAAAGGACAAAAAATCGTAACGGATGAAGAACGTCTCTACGAATTGATACCCCGTTTGTTGCTTGACTTCAAGCTTTCCATTATAGAAGAAGAAATGAAAAATACCCTGCAGGCACTGACCGATCCCATCGTAGCCCAGGATTCGCAACGTTGCATGGAAATCATGAAACACTATAAGGAACTGCAAGAAACTCAAAGCATAATGGCGCAACAGGCAGGCGACCGTGTAGTGCTGAAATTATAAACTTAAAGCAGCATTCATAAAAAAAGATATCCTCATGTGCCAATTTATAAACTCTAATGACGTATTCGCAAATCCGGACAACAAGGATTATATCTGCTACAACGAGGCATTTTGCACAGCATTATCAGGGTACAGGTATTTAGAAGCTGTTTTGAATTTCTCCAAAAAGTTTTTCTTGGCTTGATGTATCCGTTTTCGTGTGTGCTTTGGGCGATTTTTTGGTCTTTTTCGCTCCTGTTCTTCGTCAGATAGCCCGCTATCTTCCTCATCACAGAAGCGAAAATGCCTCAAAAACTCATCCCAAATCATCGCACGATAAATTCAAAACGGCTTCTACAAAGTATAAGATGAATGTCCGCAAACAGCCAATATATACCCCTGAAAAATGAATATATACTGCATACGCAGTTGAATATATACTGCATACGCGGTTGAATATATACTGCATACGCGGTTGAATATATACTGCATACGCCTACGGATATATACTTCATCAGCAAACGCAGTAGTACTGCGTTTGCAACTCAGCCGAATCGGCTAATTGCGGAATTCATAAAGTATAATAAAATAAGGAATGAAGCAGAAAAGGATGCCCCTTCTTGCTTCATTCCCTAATTTATATCCCCTTGCTATAATTCTTCTTTATTTTTCAAAATCCAGCCAATTCCAGCAAGCGGTCTACAGCAGCATTCAGTCCATCGGAATTCTTTCCACCGGCTGTAGCGAAATGCGGCTGGCCACCTCCCCCACCTTGAATAAGCTTGGCAGCCTCGCGCACCAGTTTTCCAGCATTCAAACCTGCTTTTACCTGATCATCACTCAACATCACCGTAAGCATGGGTTTGCCGTCGCGCTCACTTCCGATAGCAACAAAAAGGTTTTCAGGGAATTGACCTTTCAGCTGGAAAGCAATGTTTTTCACCGAATCGGCAGGCAGAGGAAGTACCGCCTTGATGACTTTCACTCCATGGATTTCTTTCGCTCCTTCTATCAGCTTGGCTTTCACCTGAGCTTCTTTTTCTTTTATAAATTCTTCCATCTGCTTTTTCAGACCGGCATTTTCATCAATGTAGCGTGCGATGGCTGTTTTCAAGTCGGGAGCATTGTTGAAGAGGGCTTTCAGGTCATTGAGCGTGTCTTGCACGGTATCAAGCATTTCCTCCACTTTAGCTCCGGTAATAGCCTCGATACGGCGCACACCAGCTGCCACCGAACTTTCGGAAATAATCTTCACCATGCCAATTTTCCCTGTGGCAGACACATGAGTACCGCCACAGAACTCAATAGATGACCCGAACTGGACAACACGTACTTCATCGCCATATTTTTCACCAAAGAGAGCGATAGCCCCCAGTTCGCGTGCCTTCTCGATGGGAAGGTTACGATATTCGGTCAAGGGGATATCGGCACGGATTTTAGCATTAACCAGGTGTTCTACCTCACGTAACTGTTCGGGAGTGACTTTCTGGAAATGAGAGAAGTCAAAACGCAGCGATTCGGGTGTAACAAGCGAACCTTTCTGCTCTACATGAGTACCCAGTACCTGCCGCAAAGCTTCGTCAAGCAGATGTGTACACGAGTGATTAGCAGCACAAGCAGCACGCTTGTCAGTATCAACACATGCCATCATCGGTGCGTCAAGGTGTTCGGGAAGTTGCTTGGCTATATGAATGGGGAGGTTATTCTCCTTCTTGGTATCGATGATATCAATCGTTTCGAACTCACTAACCAACACGCCAGTGTCTCCCACCTGTCCTCCGCTTTCGGCATAGAAAGGAGTTTCATTCAATACAATCTGGTAAAGAGTCTGGTTTTTCTGCTTAATCTGACGATAGCGCAAGATACGGGTTTCATACTCGGTATAATCGTAGCCCACGAAATGTGTCTCACCTTCTTCCAGTACCACCCAGTCACCGGTTTCAACAGCTGCGGCATTGCGTGCACGCTGTTTCTGCTTTTGCATTTCGGTATTGAATTCTTCTTCATTTACCGTCATTCCGTTTTCGCGCAAGATGAGTTCGGTCAGGTCAAGAGGGAATCCGAAGGTATCGTAGAGCGTGAAAGCATCCACACCACTGATTTCGGTCTTTCCTGCTGCTTTTGTATCAGTCATTACTTTATCCAAAAGACGGATACCAGTTTCGAGCGTGCGGAGAAAAGCTTCTTCTTCTTCCTTGATAACCTTCTCAATAAGAGACTGCTGAGCCTTCAGTTCCGGATAGGCCTGTCCCATATTTTCGATGAGCACAGGTACCAGTTTGAACATAAAGGCCTGCTTCTGACCTAAAAAAGTATAGGCGTAACGTACGGCACGGCGCAAGATGCGACGTATGACGTAACCTGCTTTGGCGTTGGAAGGAAGTTGTCCATCGGTGATAGAGAAAGCAATAGTACGTATGTGATCGGCCACCACACGCATAGCAACATCCACTTTCGGGTCGGTACCATAGGTCATTCCAGCCAGGTTACCGATGGCTTTGATAATGGGTTGGAACACATCCGTGTCATAATTCGACTTTTTGCCTTGCAACACCATACAAAGACGCTCGAACCCCATTCCGGTATCAATGACTTTGGCGGGCAAAGCTTCAAGCGATCCGTCTGCCTTGCGGTTGTATTGCATGAATACAAGGTTCCAGATTTCGATAACCAACGGGTTGTCTTGGTTCACCAGCTCACGTCCGGGCACTTTTGCCTTTTCTTCGTCTGGACGCAAGTCAATGTGGATTTCAGAACAAGGTCCACAAGGTCCGGTATCACCCATTTCCCAAAAGTTGTCGTGTTTGTTTCCGTTAATAATGTGATCTTTAGGAAGAAATTGTTCCCAGTATCCGGCAGCTTCGTTGTCGCGTTCAAGTCCTTCTTCCGGACTACCTTCGAACACGGTAGCATAAAGGTCGGCAGGGTTGATTTTCAATACACCCACCAAGTATTCCCATGCCCAACCGATAACTTCTTTCTTGAAGTAATCGCCGAATGACCAGTTGCCAAGCATTTCGAACATAGTGTGATGATAGGTGTCATGTCCTACTTCTTCCAAGTCATTGTGCTTGCCGCTCACGCGCAAACATTTTTGCGAGTCAGTCACACGTTTGTATTTTGCCGGATGGTTTCCCAAGATGATGTCCTTAAACTGGTTCATGCCGGCGTTGGTGAACATCAGCGTGGGGTCATCTTTGATGACCATCGGTGCCGATGGCACAATCTGATGTCCTTTCGACTCAAAGAATTTTACGAATGAGTCGCGGATTTCGTTTGCTGTCAACATATAAGTCTTATTATCTTGTCGTTAATATTCTAAAAATCGATTTGCAAAGATAATCTGTTTTATTATTTTTGTCGCTACGTTTGGAGGAAAATTTTTGGAATTGAAGAGTTATCGTTCGCAAAGCAGGGCCAGTGATGAAGAAATATCCAGGAAGTCTCCCCGCTTTGATATGTAGAAGTATGACCAGCTGCCTGCATGCAGCACGTGATTTTGGAGAAGCAGGCTTTCTCCTTTTCTGCGGGGCAATAGACGAGCAAATATTACCGGTAAAGCGTATCCATGACTTCTTCGACTCCTTTTATAAATAGAAAAATTTATGCGAAAAGTCTATTATATATATAATCCGAAAACACGGACTTACGACCGTATTTATCCTACAGTACGGCAGCGTATGATGAGCTACCTGCGCAATTTGTTTGTAGGTATGGGTCTGGGAGCAGGATGTTTTATCCTGTTATTACTGATTTTCGGTTCGCCTTCCGAAAAAGACCTGCGGGTGGAAAACTCACGTCTGCTGGCACAATATCACATTCTCTCTACACGGTTGGACGAAGCACTGGACGTAATGCAACACCTCCAGCAAAGGGACGATAACTTATATCGGGTAATTCTGCAGGCAGATCCTGTTCCGTCGGCTATACGAAATGCCAACTATGGGAAAACAAACCGCTATGAAGAATTGACAGAGTTGGCGAATGCAAAACTGGTGGTGAATACCACACAAAAGATGGATGTACTGGCAAGGCAGGTGTACATTCAGTCAAGGTCGTTCGATGAGGTGCTCAACTTGTGCAAGCGACATGATGAGATGCTGATGTGTGTACCAGCCATTCAGCCTGTATCAAACAAAAACTTAAAGCAGACCGCTTCCGGATATGGCACACGTATCGACCCCATATACAAGACAGTAAAATTTCATGCCGGAATGGACTTTTCAGCGAACGTAGGCACACCTGTATATGCTACAGGAAACGGAACAGTGAAAACTGCCGGTTGGGAGGGCTTATATGGAAAGTGCATCACCATTGACCACGGATTCGGTTACGTGACACGTTATGCACATCTAAACCAAATCAAGGTACATCCCGGTCAGAAAGTAGTGCGCGGAGAAACCATTGGCGAAGTGGGAACTACGGGAAAGAGCACAGGCCCGCACCTGCATTATGAAGTACACTTAAAAGGACAAATAATGAATCCTGTCAATTATTATTTCATGGACTTGGATGCTGATGATTATGACAAGATGATTCAAATAGCCGCTAACCACGGCAAGGTATTCGATTAACAACCAATGTATAGGAAAAAGAAGCATGGCCCTGAAACAAGATAAGCAATTGAAATTATATTATTCCATCCGTGAGGTGGCTGAGATGTTCGGCGTAAACGAATCATTAATACGATACTGGGAAAAGGAATTTCCGGATATTGCCCCGAAACGCGCTGGAGGAAAAATCCGCCAATACACGAAAGAAGATGTTGAAAGCATCCGTCAGGTTTATTATCTGGTGAAAGAAAAAGGAATGACACTGGCCGGAGCCAAACAACAGATGAAGCAAAACAAAGAGGGAGTTCGCAATACTACCGAACTGGTGAAACGCCTCAAGCAAATCCGTGATGAGTTGGTAAGCATTCGCAAAGAACTGGACTATTTGACATAGTGAACTGATAGTGGATAATTTGCTTAAGCATAACTATCCACTATCTCAGTCATCTACCTTACTCCGCATTGTCGTCAAAATCATCAATACGGGTTATTTTTTTAATATTGTTGATTTTCTTCAAATTGTTGCAGATGGTGTTTACATCATTCACATCGTGTACGTAGAGCTGGATGCGTGCTTCGAAGATGCCGTCTTCCGACTCGATGTACAGTTTATGAATATTGACATTCAGCTGTTGGGATATCACTTCGGTTACTTTATTCAGCACACCGATTTCGTCTATACCTTTTATATATACATTGACAGGGAAAACCAACGCTTTTCCTGTCTGCCATTGCACAGCTATCAGTCTGTTACCGAAACTGGTTTTCAGTTGAGTGGCAATAGGGCATTGGCGTTTATGTATGACAATACGGTTATTGTCGTCAATGTATCCCAATACATCATCTCCCGGTATAGGCTTACAGCAATCAGCCAGGATATAATTTTTCTGGATAGCATCGGGAGTGAGTTTGACAATTTCTTTCTTGTCGATGTTGAGCGGCTTCTTTTCAGATTCTCCTTTATTTTCCTGTTGTTTTTGTTTGTTACCACCAAAAGCAAAGCTGATATATTTTTTCCAGTTTGTAGTATTCGGCTTTTCTTTCAGCTCATTTTTATCAGGCTCACCCAGTGTAAATACACCTTGCCCCACAGCCAATGCCAGTTCTTCGTAAGTCTTTACCTGATGCTTATCACATAACTTACGGATGTTTTCGTCAGTATTGGGCAGACCTTCCTGTTGGAAAAATTGAACTATCAGGTCTTCTCCCCGTTGTTGCTGCTCGCGTCTTTCACGTTTTAAGATAGCCTGTATCTTAGCTTTTGCTTTGGCTGTAGTAGCAAAATTAATCCATGAAGGTTGCACTTTTTGCGATTTGGAAGTGAGGATTTCCACCTGATCTCCACTTTGCAACTTGTGACTAAGTGGAACCAGTTTATGATTGACTTTTGCACCGATACAATGGCTACCCAAGAAAGTATGGATAGAGAAGGCGAAATCGAGTGCGGTACAGTTTTGTGGCATCGTCTTGATTTCTCCTTTCGGAGTAAATACGAATATTTCGGACGCAAAGAGATTCAGTTTAATAGTGTCAAGAAAGTCAAGAGCATCAGGTTGCGGGTCATCTAGGATTTCTTTGATAGTCTTAAGCCATTTGCTCAGTTCTCCTTCGTCTTCGCTTCCTCCGCCCTCTTTGTATTTCCAATGTGCGGCGAACCCCTGTTCAGCTACATCGTTCATCCGTTCACTACGTATCTGCACTTCAATCCATTGTCCTTTGTTGCTCATCAAAGTAACATGAAGAGCCTGGTAGCCGTTAGCTTTCGGATGACTTACCCAATCGCGCAAACGGTCGGGATGCGGTTTGTAGATACGCGAGATGGCCACATAAATATCGAAGCAGTCGTTCAATTCTTCCTCCTGATTACGAGGCGTAAAAATAATCCGTACAGCAAGAATGTCGTATATTTCCTCGAACGTGATGTGTTTAGCCTGCATCTTATTCCAGATAGAGTAAGGCGACTTCACACGCGCAATAATGCGATAGGGAATCCCCATCTTGTCAAGTTGTTCGCGAATAGGTGCTGTAAATTCGGCAAATAATGTGTCACGTTCCGCCTGAGTGGCTTGCAACTTGTTTTGAATTTCTTGATAAGTCTCAGGATGCTCGTACTTGAAACTCAAATCTTCCAACTCTGTCTTAATACGGTTCAGCCCCAGACGGTTGGCCAGCGGAGCATAAATGTACAAAGTCTCACCCGCAATTTTATATTGCTTGCTCGGAAGCATTGAGCCCAGTGTACGCATATTATGCAGGCGGTCGGCTATCTTAATCAGGATGACACGTATGTCATCGTTCATTGTAAGAAGTAACTTTTTAAAGTTTTCTGCTTGCGCCGATGCACGGTCGCCAAAAATACCTCCCGATATTTTAGTAAGCCCATCAACTATTTGCGCGATTTTAGGCCCGAATAAATTCTCAATGTCTTCTACGGTATAATCGGTATCTTCTACTACATCGTGCAATAGAGCGGCACAGATGGAAGTAGAACCCAAGCCAATTTCCACGCAGGCGATGCGTGCAACGGCGATGGGGTGTAGAATATATGGTTCACCCGACCGGCGTCTTACTCCTTTATGCGCTTGTCGGGCGAAGTTGAAAGCCTTTGTAATTATTTCTACTTTTTTGCGGTGTCTGCTTTCTAAATATCGGTCCAACAATTCCTGGAAAGCATCGTCTATCAGCTTCCCGTCAGCTTGTTCCTGAGTCAATTTTTCGTCCGTCATGGTAGTCCATCTTAAATCAATAGTGCAAAATTAGGAAAAATCAGTAATTTTGCAAGAAATATGGACATTTTTTCTTCACCTATCGGATACGGATAGATTTTCCTGCACGGATATTGCTTCCTCGGATACCATTCAAGCGCCGTATCTGCGATACGCTGACACCATATTTACGTGCAATTCCTCCCAATGTTTCCCCATTACGGATACGGTGATACACGGCTTTGGGTTCAGGAATATCCACGGTGGAACGCCGGGTAAGATAAGTTTCCGGTTTATAATTATAAATGCTATCTTCATGATCGATGAAATAACTCATCGTCTTGCTTGGAAGCCGTAAAGCATAAGGCTGTTCGTTGCCTGGTACCACATCTTTCTTAAACTCCGGATTCAAGGCACGCAACTCGTCAATATTGATGTTGCACACCTCTGCCACTTGTTGCAAATGGAGCGGACGTGAAATATGAATGGTGTCCGTCCCTTCAGGCAACTTCATTTCCATCGGACTAATATTGTGCTCGCAATAGTAAGTCATAATGTAATTGGCTGCGATGAAGGCCGGTACATATCCGCGAGTTTCTTTAGGCAAGTAATTATACAGTTGCCAGAAATCTTTTTCCCCGTCGGCACGGCGAATAGCCTTATTTATAGTACCGGGTCCACAATTGTATGCAGCAAGTACCAAGTTCCAGTCATGATAAATGTCGTACAAATCTTTCAAGTAACGGGCGGCGGCACGAGTCGACTTGATAGGGTCACGACGTTCGTCTACAAAGCTGGTCACCTTCAGTCCATAGACTTTTCCGGTGTTCAGCATGAACTGCCATAAGCCTACAGCTCCTTGACGAGATGCAGCCATCGGGTTCAACGCCGATTCGATGACGGGCAGGTACTTCAGTTCCAGCGGCAGGTTATAGAGATCGAGTGCTTCTTCGAAGATGGGCATGTAGAAGTTATTTGCGCTCAACATGAATGCCACTTTCTGACGCAAGCGAGTCGCATACATGTCGATAAATTTACGCACAACTTCGTTATACGGCATTTCGATGATAGCAGGAATGCGTTGCAGCCGATCGATATAGACGGAGTCGCTCACATCCGGATTCCCGGCATTCATCTCACAGTTTTCACCGATGTTGATGTAGTTTTTCGATATCCAGTCGAGATACAAGCTATCAGTTTCCGACAACATGCCTTCGGGTAATCCGATAACTTCTTCCGTCCCCGACTCCGAGCGGACGGTTATACTGTTTTCGTCCGTCTGTTGCGCATAAAGGGTCGATGCCCCTAACATACTTAGTATACCAATACACAGTTTTTTCATCATATCTTAAAAATTAATACTGCATCGCAAGCCTATGCCTTGTGGTAGCCCACGGTGCGGGTCATTAAATATAGCAGGTTGCCATGTCATGCTCAAGTCGTTGGAGATGTCGAAGTTTGACAATTCAGCATCCACGTATGCATCGACCACCGATAGCAGGTACACGCCGATAAAGGCGAAAATACTAAGGTCTCGCTGGCGCCGGTATACGTCTTTCCGTCGCTGGAACAGGTCTTGAAAATAGCTTAACTGATTGAAGACATCTTCTTGGGTGTATCCCAGCGGTAAGAAATCCATATAGCTATCATTGGCAGGATTGTCACTCATGATGTCCTGATATGCCTGAGAGTAATCTTTATACATTTGTCCATTCCACGTCAAGGCATAGATACATCCTACGAAACCGCCGTAGATGATGGGCAGTTTCCAATATTTATGGTTATAAATTTGTCCTGCTCCCGGTATGGCAAGCGAAAGCCAAATGGCACTATTGGCATTGGGAGTCCATTTTTTCTTCTGGATTTCCATCTTCGGCATCTGCTGCTGGATAGAGTCGTTCTTACGGGCAAGCAAGGCAGTATCTACCGGTGCTTCCAGTGCCTCAATGCGTTGCCTTTGCCAAGCCAGCGTGTCAAGCAAAGCAAGGCTGTCTGCCCGGTTCTGAGCACGTATAGAGTCTGCTTTTAATATTCCTTCACGATGCTTGCGGGCACGCTGGGCATATACATCCGTACTTTCTCCAAATAAGAAGCAAAACAAAAATACAAAGGTTGTCAGGTATGTCAATGGTTGCTTTTCCAAAACAGTCTGCTTTTATTCTTTAGGTTGTAACGAATCCAATATCTCCATAATCCGTTCCAGGTCGGCTTCACTATTGAAGGGAATACTGATTTTTCCTTTTCCTTTGTTGCTGCACGAAAGTTGCACCTTGGTTCCAAAGAAAGAACACAAGTGATTTTGCAAGAGGGTATATTCTTCAGATAGTTTGGCTCCTTTAGGGGTTATTTTCTTTCCGCCCGACTCTACACTTTCGCCCACGGAGAGTGCCTTGACGATTTCTTCTACTTTCCGCACCGAATAACCTTGCGAAATGATTTCATTGAAGATGCGTATCTGAGTCTTGGGATCGTCTAATGCCAGCAAGGCACGGGCATGTCCCATATCTATTTCCTTGTTCTTCAATGCCACCTGGATAGGGGCAGGCAATTTGAGCAGACGCAGGTAATTGGCAATGGTAGCGCGTTTCTTTCCCACGCGGTCGCTCAGTCTTTCCTGGGTCAGTCCGTATTGCTCGATGAGGTGCTGGTAGGCAAGGGCGATTTCCAGCGAGTTAAGGTCCTCGCGCTGGATGTTCTCTATCAGTGCCATTTCCATCACATTTTCATCATCAGCCGTCCGGATGTAGGCAGGTATGGTTTTCAGTCCAGCCTGTATAGCAGCCCGGTAACGCCGTTCGCCTGCTATAATCTGGTAAGAGTCTTCATTCAGTTGGCGCAAGGTAATGGGCTGGATGATGCCTATCTCTGCAATCGAGTCGGCAAGTTCTTGCAAAGCTATCGGGTCGAACTCGCGCCTAGGCTGGTTCGGATTGACCGATATCTTATCCAACTCTATTTCATTGATGGACGAAGAGCCCGAGGTCTTGATTTCCTCGTTGGTAGAAATCAAGGCGTCAAGTCCTCTGCCCAATGCATATTTCTTTTGTACCGCCATGTCTTGTTGCGTAATTATTACGGGTCGTTATTGTTTTGTGTTCTTGTTGATTATCTCATTGGCAAGCGCCAGATAGTTCTTGGCTCCTGTCGAATCGGCATCATACAGGATGGCAGGGATTCCATGGCTGGGTGCCTCGCTCAGTTTTACATTACGCTGGATGATGGTCTTGAATACCAGTTCCTGAAAATGGCGTTTCACCTCGTCATAAATCTGATTTGCCAGACGCAAGCGCGAGTCGAACATGGTCAGCAAGAATCCTTCTATTTCAAGCGAAGGATTCAGCTTCGTCTTGATAATCCGTATGGTATTCAGCAGTTTGCTGATTCCTTCCAGTGCGAAATACTCGCATTGCACCGGAATAATGACCGAATCGGCCGCGGTCAAGGCATTGATGGTAATCAGCCCCAACGAAGGCGAACAGTCTATCAAAATGTAGTCGTACTCGCTTGCCATCGGAGACAACGCCTTCTTCATGATTTTCTCGCGGTTATCCAAGTTCAGCATTTCTATTTCCGCCCCTACCAGGTCAATGTGTGAAGGGACGATGTCCAATCCGTCAATATCGGTCGTGTAAATGGCTTCCCGTATGTCGTTCTGGTTAATCAGACATTCGTAAATGGAACAATCGATGTCTTTCAGGTCGACTCCCAGTCCCGACGAAGCATTTGCCTGTGGGTCAGCGTCTATTACCAATACTTTCTTTTCGAGTGTAGCCAATGATGCAGCCAAGTTTATGGTAGTGGTAGTTTTCCCTACCCCACCTTTCTGGTTGGCCAAAGCAATTATTTTTCCCATATTAATCAGTTTATCTGATTGCGAAGTAACAAATAATTGGCGAAATAGCGTATCTCATTCTTGCAACATTTTGCAAAACTGTTGATAACTTATGCCGGTTGTTAATAACTTCGCGGGGCAAATATAACGATTTCTGTGCAATAATCAGCCTTGCTTTGTGAAGATTAATCAAGCCTTGTGTAAAATTAACTGATATCATGCTTTTGCACACAGGTGGAAAGAGCCATGCACTTATATGCGGGAAAGCTTTCATACAAGTGCCAGCCCGCACGAAGCTATCTGCATTAAATGCATTGAGGAGTTTCGTCATTTTGGCACATTGGCAAATTTATTGTACCTTTGCGTCTGCAAGAACAGATATATAAATCAAGGAATATATGACAAAGAAAAGACCTCTGCTGCTGTTGTCGAATGATGACGGCATAAATGCCAAAGGGATACATGAACTGATCCGTGCCTTACGCCCGGTAGGAGATTTGATTGTAGTAGCCCCCGACGGTCCCCGTTCGGGAGCTTCGGGTGCCATCACATCTGCTTCTCCCATACAATATGCCTTGCTTCAGCAGGAAGCAGGGCTGGCTTTGTACAAATGTTCGGGCACTCCAGTCGATTGCGTAAAACTGGCATTGCATGCCATTGTGCCTGCCGTGCCCGATTTGGTGATTGGCGGAATCAACCACGGAGACAACTCTTCGGTAAATGTGCATTATTCGGGCACAATGGGAGTGGTTATTGAAGGTTGTCTGAAAGGGATTCCTTCCATAGGCTTTTCGTTGTGCAACCACAGTGCCGATGCTGATTTTTCTGCTACATTGCCCTACGTACGCCGTATCGTGGAAGAAACCCTGGCAAAAGGACTGCCCGAGGGGATATGCCTGAACGTGAATTTCCCCGACACCTCAGATTTAGAAGGAGTACTGATATGCCGGCAGACACACGGTGTATGGACGAACGAGTTTGTAAAAGCCGACCATCCGAGGGGCGGAAACTATTTCTGGTTAACAGGCGAATACAAGAATCTGGAGCCTGATGCCGAAGACACCGACCATTGGGCATTGGCACACAATTATGTGGCGATAACTCCGACCCAAATCGACGTAACCGCCTATGCTATGGTACGTGAACTGAAAACGTGGAACTTTGACGTATGAAATATTATCTGATAGTAGGAGAAGCATCGGGCGACCTGCATGCATCCAATCTGATGCGTGCATTGCTCCAGGAAGACCCCAAGGCAGAATTCCGGTTCTTCGGAGGTGACTTGATGAAAGAAGTGGGCGGCACGTGTGTCCGGCATTACAAATCACTGGCATACATGGGATTCATCCCTGTACTATTACACCTGCGGACGATTCTCCGCAACATGGAATTCTGCAAGAACGATGTGGAAGCCTGGAATCCTGATGTGCTGATACTGGTGGATTATCCGGGTTTCAACCTGAAAATAGCCCAGTACATCAAGCTGCACACCGAAATCCCCATCTTTTACTACATTTCCCCTAAGATATGGGCATGGAAAGAATACCGCATCAAAAACATCCAGCACGATGTAGACGCAATGTTTTCCATCTTGCCGTTCGAGGTGGAGTTTTATCAGAGATACCATTTCCCGGTACATTATGTGGGCAATCCGTGCGTGGATGCCGTCGATGCTTTCCGGAAAAACTTCAACGAAACATTCGAAACTTTCGTCTCTGCACATAACTGGGAGCAGAAACCGATTATCGCTTTACTTGCAGGGAGCAGAAAACAAGAGATAAAAGACAACCTGCGTAGGATGATAAAGGCCTCACGATATTTTCCAGACTATCAGTTTGTAGTAGCCGGTGCTCCGGGCATTGAGGCAGACTTTTACCGCCGGTACATGGATGCAGATACAAAGATAGTCTTTGGCGAAACTTATCGTTTGCTTTCCCATGCTACAGCGGCACTGGTCACTTCGGGTACAGCCACGCTTGAGACTGCACTTTTCCGTACGCCTCAGGTAGTATGCTATTACACCGCTGCAGGAAAACTGGTCTCGCTATTGAGACGTATGATTCTAAAAGTACCCTTTGTATCATTGGTCAACTTGATAGCCGGCAAGGAAGTCGTGACCGAACTGGTAGCAGGTGATATGCAGGTAAAAGCAATCAAACAAGAATTGTCATACATCTTGCCAGGCAGCGAGCGACGTAAACGGATGCTGGAAAATTACGATTGCCTGATACAGATTCTAGGAAAGGCTGGAGCATCCGGACGGGCTGCCCGCCAGATGCTGCAAGCCTTGTCGGCATATAAGAAACGGTTATATCAATGAAAGAATATATAAGTAAACCACAGCTGCAGGTACCGCCATCAGTGTACTATCGAAACGGTCGAGCATACCTCCGTGTCCAGGCAGGATGTTTCCCGAATCCTTGATGCCCAATGTCCGTTTGAAAAGTGACTCGGTCAGGTCTCCCCATGTGCCGAACACCACGATGGTCAATCCTAAGCCAATCCACTCACCCATTGTGAGAAAGGTAAAATAATGAGAGAGCACAACAGCTGCAATGATGCAAAACACAGCCCCGCCAATTGAGCCTTCCCATGACTTTTTAGGAGATATACGTTCAAACAAACGGTGCTTTCCGAACAGCATACCCGTACAATAAGCTCCGGTATCGTTTATCCATGTAAAGATAAAAATAGACAAAGGTAATACCGGATTATACTGCGAAACGCTAGTCGCTGCACTGTTGTGATAAGCCAGCAGGTTCAGCAAGGCAAACGAAAGACCGATGTAGAGCTGGCTCATCATAGAATATGCCCAATTGTTGATAGGGTCTTTTTGCTGCTTATACAATTCACTGATAAACAAATACAAGATAAGAAACAGGTAAGGTATGAATATTTCGTTACTTCCCGGAACGACTCCAATGTATCCGAAGCAAAGAAACAAGAACACTCCTGCCAGGATAGTGATAGATTTGTTCATCTGTACCTGACCGGTTGCGTTCACCAGTGTGCCAAATTCGTTGATGGTCAGTGCACTGATGACGCAAAACAGAATGGTGAACGAGATAGGACCTCCTAGAATACATCCTACCAATACGGCGACAAAAATGACACCTGTAATAGTCCGTTGTAGAAAATTATTTTTCATGGTACTTATGTTTATCCATCAACCGAGGCTGTCTCAAAATAAAAAACGACAATCAAAAAGTAAGGTCATTCTGAGTGCCTATTTCCTGCGGAAAATGGGCACTCAGAATGACAAAATGAAAGCCCATTTCTATTTTGATACACCCTCGATTGACTTATTTACTTGTTTTCACCAGTTTGCTCCGAAGTCTTTGGGGACTCCTCTTCCTGTCCTTCGTTTTCTTCCCGGGCAGCATTTTCAGGCAATGCTTTAGACTGTCCGGCTTCTATTTGGGCCGTTTCAGACTTATGCTCCTCTGCCATGATTTCTTCCGAGCGGGAAGTCCAAGGCCGTTTGCCGAATATTTTTTCCACGTCTTCGGCAAAAATCACTTCACGCTCTATCAACATCTGCGCCAGTTGTGCATGTCCTTCACGGTGTTGTTGCAACAGCTCTTTAGCACGAGCGTACTGCTCATTGATCATTTTCTGCACTTCCTGATCAATGATTTCAGCAGTATGTTCACTGTAAGGTTTATTAAATGCGTACTCATCATTGTTATAATAGCACAGGTTGGGCAATTTGTCGCTCATGCCGGCAAAAGCTATCATGGCGTAAGCCTGTTTGGTGACACGCTCCAAGTCATTCATGGCACCCGTGGAGATTTGTCCGACACAAATCTCTTCTGCCGCACGTCCTCCCAGGGTAGCACACATTTCATCCAACATTTGTTCCTTGGTAGTAAGTTGGCGTTCTTCCGGCAAATACCAGGCAGCCCCCAATGCCCTTCCACGGGGGACAATGGTTACTTTGATCAGCGGGTTGGCATGCTCCAACAGCCAAGACACAGTGGCATGTCCTGCCTCATGCAGGGCTATGGCACGTTTTTCAGCAGCGGTCATTACTTTTGTCTTCTTTTCCAGACCTCCCACTATGCGGTCGATAGCAGCCAAGAAATCATCCTTTCCCACCGATTCCTTCGAGTGACGTGCCGCTATCAAGGCAGCTTCATTACACACATTGGCAATGTCAGCACCGCTGAATCCCGGTGTCTGGCGTGCCAGCAAGTCTACATCAACGGTATTATCCAGCTTCAACGGACGCAAATGTACACCGAATACTTCTTTCCGTTCGTTCAAGTCGGGCAAGTCTACATAAATCTGCCGGTCGAAACGTCCTGCACGTAATAATGCCTTATCCAAAATATCTACACGGTTAGTCGCAGCCAAAATGATGACTCCACTATTCGAGCCGAATCCATCCATCTCAGTCAGCAACTGGTTCAAGGTATTTTCACGCTCGTCATTACCTCCCATGTTCGGGTTTTTTCCACGGGCACGTCCTACGGCATCTATTTCATCAATAAAAATAATACAGGGAGATTTTTCTTTGGCTTGGCGAAACAGATCCCGCACACGCGATGCCCCTACGCCCACAAACATCTCTACGAAATCGGAACCCGAAATCGAAAAGAACGGCACATCGGCTTCACCTGCCACTGCTTTGGCAAGCAAAGTCTTTCCTGTCCCCGGAGGACCTACCAGCAAAGCTCCTTTAGGAATTTTTCCTCCCAGCTTCGTATATTTTTCCGGGTCTTTCAGGAAGTCCACGATTTCCTGCACTTCTTGTTTAGCGGCAGCCTGACCAGCCACATCTTTGAATGTCACACGGTTGGCACCTTTTTCGAACAATTGTGCTTTGCTTTTTCCTACATTGAATACACCTCCAGTTCCCCCTGGCCCTGCACCTCCGCTCATGCGCCGCATGGCATAAATCCAGATGGCTATCAGCAGCAAAAACGGAAATATGTTCCAGAAAATCATTCCAAAATAGTTATTCCGCTTTTCATAACTGACAGACCCCGTAAAGTGTCCATTAGCCTGTTCTTCATCAAGAAATTTATCCAATGTATCTATAGAACCGACTTGAATAGTCACAGCAGGACTTTTTCCGACTTTGCTGGCATCTTGTTTGAATACATCCACGATGTGTTCAGGTTTGATAAACATCTCCACCGTGTTATCGTCATAAGCGATGATTTTGCTGGCATATCCTTTTTTTACCATTTCCTTAAATTCGGTATAGGATATTTCTTTGTTTGCACTGCCTTCATCACTTGACAAGTAAAGAAAGCCGAATACAAGCGCTATTACCACGTAAAGCCACGTCAGGTTAGGACGAGGCACATTGATTTTAGGCTTATTGTTCGGAGTATTATTGATATTGTTGTTTTGATTTTCGCTCATGATGTATATGAAAATGAATGGTTAGTCCAAATCAGGGATTGTTGTTAGTTTTGCATCTGCCCAAAGATTCTCCAAATTATAGAAAGAACGGACTTCGGGCAAGAATACATGCACCAGAATATCGCCATAATCCATGGCTATCCATTGTGCATTGCGCACTCCGTCCATACCGTATACTCTTTCTCCGGTCGTTTTTTTTACATACTCTTTTACCGAATCTGCAATAGCCAAAACTTGACTGGAGGAATTTCCTTGGCAAATGATGAAATACTTACAGATGGTATCTCCTATATTGGTTAAGTCTGCGATTACGATGTTTTTGCCTTTTTTCTCTTGAATGCCTTCTGTTATTTTTTGCACTAAAAGTTTTGTTTCGTTCATTACGTTCTGTCCTTTGTTTTGTTTTAAAAATTTGTTTTTAATGGTTTCTTCTCTATTAATATAAAGAGAACATGCGGCAAATATACTTGGTTTTCTGTACATCACGAAAGATTGACACTTAATTCTCTCTTTCTTTTGTATTTTTTTGAAAAAAAACTTCAAAATCCTTGCTATGTTAGAGAAAAGTTGTACCTTTGCAGCGTCAAAATCGTAACATCGGTTAATGACATGATTTTGGGCTATGGTGTAATGGTAACACAACAGATTCTGGTCCTGTTTTTCTTGGTTCGAATCCGAGTAGCCCAACTTCAATAAGTGATTGTCTCCAGGGAGGAGATAATTATATTATGTGTTTGGGCTATGGTGTAATGGTAACACAACAGATTCTGGTCCTGTTTTTCTTGGTTCGAATCCGAGTAGCCCAACATAAAAAAGACCGTTTCAAACTTGATTTGAGACGGTCTTTTCATTTAAAAACTGTTTTGAATTTCTACAAAAAGTTTGTCAAGCCGGATTTTGCGCCCGTACACATTATGTCCATCGGATTCTTTTCCAAGCCAAACCAGAACATTATATTTTGCGCGGTATGAAATTGTGCATTTTCTCACCACAGAGGACACAAAGTACCACAGAGGAAAAATTAAAAAAACACTGTGCACCTCTGTGTCTGTGGTAAGAAACATGACTGCCTTGCTTGTAAGATTATTAATCTTCACGCCGAAAGATTATTAATCTTCACGCTGTAAGATTGATAATCTTACAAACGATACAGTAAAGACAACACACCGTTCAAAGCATAGAATCGCTCATGCAACCTAATCCATTTCTATTCCATATATTCTGTGTAAAACCTGTGTAACAAGTCTGCAAATTCCTCCGGCAATCTTTTCAAGACTTCTTCCCGAATAGTTTCGGGAACACCTCCATAATAGGCCTCGGCAATGCTTCCGGCAATGGCACCCATCGTATCAGTATCGCCACCTAACGAGACAGCCAGTCGGACAGCACTTTCGTAATCAGCACTTTCCAAAAATGCGATAATAGATTCGGGAACAGAGCCTTGACACCGGGAATCGAAACGATAAGCGGGGCGTATCTCATCGCATGTACGGTCCAGATTGTAATGGAAAGTTTCCTCGATGTATGCCTTAATAGCTTCTTTCGGATGATTCTTGCGTGCCAGGAAAATGCAGGCAGCAGTAGCTTGTGCACCTTTGATACCTTCAGGATGATTATGAGTAACCGATGCACTTTCCCGAGCCGCATCTAAGGTTTCCTCAAGTGTACCGAATACCCATCCCACAGGGCTGACCCGCATGGCAGCTCCGTTTCCAAAACTATTATAAGGCTGAGGATACTCCTCTTTCAACCATTTCTTAAACATACCTCCGTACCCGGCATGGGGATACCTGCGTCCAAGGTCCTGCATAATGTCCGTCAGGCTTCCTTTCTCCAGCAACCAGCGAACATTAGCTACGGTCATTACGGTATCGTCGGTAAATTTCGAATCTTTGCCAAACAAAGGAAAGTCTGGGGTTTTACATCCACGCCATTCATAAACCGAACCGATGATATCGCCTGCCGCAGCTCCTGCCAGAAAGTTTTTCGAAGAAGAACGAAGCAAGCGGAGCGTAAGCGCGTCCTGTTCTCCACCGAAATGCTTGCACAACACACGCCGAAACAGGTCGTCTGTAGCTACTTGGTTGAACAGAGTCATACACGAGCGTACTTTCATTGCGTCCAGCGTACCAAATACGCTTTCAGCACTTTTATCCGTATTCAGGAAAACAAGGGTGATTTCGCGCAAGCGATTTCCCAATACAGGATGCTTCAGGTAATCCTGTGCTTCTTTCAAGTCTGCAATACCATAATAATCAGAAGTTTCACTTATACCCAACCCTCTCAGTTGTGGGAATATCCACCAAATCCAATGATTAGTTTTCCGTCCAGCCTTTACCTCGGCAAGAGCTTCTGCATACGTGTTTTGTTGTGCGGTCAAGAATCGGTCTATTTGCATAGTAATAGAATATTAATGTGATACAATCTCCAGTAATACGTTATTCAAACTCCAAGACAAACGTGGTGTTCCATCCGTTAGTGCCGGCACGCAACAAGCTGATGCTCCCTCCCGAAAGTTTCATAATCTGGCGGGAAAGTGAAAGACCGATGCCACTTCCATTGATACGAGTGGTAAAGAAAGGAACAAAAATCTGTTCGGCTTCCTCTTCCGGAATTACCGGACCGTCGTTACTGATATAAATAAAAACATGCTCATCAGCTGCACTGTAGGCACGTATGTGGATGCGCCCTTTGTTCCCACCGATAGACTGTACCGCATTTTTCAAAATGTTTATCAATACTTGCCGAATCAGGTTCGGGTCGGCATACAGCATCAGCTCTACCGGTTCTATCTGCAAAGTAAGTGCCACTGTCTCGGGCACAAGACTCAGCCCTTGTATCTGCTTCAAAAGGTCCATCAGGTAGAAAGGTTCGGGAGAAGGTTTCTGTAAGGCTGAAAATTTGCGGTAACTGTCTACAAACGAAATCAACCCTGTCGATGTCTCGTGAATGGCACGGATACCGTCGTACAATGGACCGTTTACGACATCTTTCCGCTTCAGGAATGTTTCGCTCAGCGAAGAAATGGGAGCGATGGAGTTCATAATTTCGTGGGTCAGTACACGAGTCAGCTTAATCCACGAATCCAATTCCTTTGCGTCCAGTTCATTGCGGATATCGTTCAAAGTAAGGATACGCACATTCTTCCCGCCCAGCTGCATCTCGGTTGCCCGCACCGACAATTGCACATCACCTTTTCCTGTTGTGTACTGAAGATTGCACCGTTCTCCGGCTTTCAGTGTACGCAACAAGTATGGAACTTCGGTACCGAAACGTTCCAGCTGACGTAGCGTGCTAAGTATCGGTATTCCCAACAGCCGCGCAGCTGCCGGATTGGTTTGTACGACAACGTGATTTTCATCCAGTACGATTACCCCTGAACTTACACTCGACAATATTTGTTCGTAGAACCGTTCCCGCTGTTCCATCAGTTGCTTCTGTTCACCCATCAGGCTACCGAACTGGTTCAATGTTTCCTGCAACACACGTTCTCCACCCGAAAAGCCATAAAGAGGCAAGCGGAACGAATAGTCACGGTTACGGATGGCTTCCAGCATCAGCCAGCTTTTCTCACGCAATTGTTGTTGCATCTGATAGGATATCCATGCGACTATAACGCATAATCCTCCTCCTGCAATGCCTGCCCACCAAACCTTTTCCAAGATACCGGCCGTAAGCAATGCTATTCCACCCATCAAAGCTACCAGACGGACAAACGTTGCATAAAACCACTTATAAGCCATACCGTTTCATCTTATTATAAAGCGTTTGCCGGGTTACTCCCAACTTGGCGGCTGCTTGTGACAAGTTGCCGTCACACTGTCCGATAGCTTGCTGAATCATCGTACGCTCCATTTCATCCAAGGTGTGAAATGCCATTTCTGTTTTTTCTTCAGTCCCCGATGCGTTTTCTCTTTCTGCCATATCAGCCAACTGCAACGATTCGGCACGCAACTCACCGTCATCCGCCAAAATCACAGCTTTCTCAATCGTATGCTGCAATTCACGGATATTCCCGTACCACGGATATGCCAATAGCCGGGCTGCCGCATCGGGAGCAAATGTACCGTTGGTCCGTCCGTATTGCTTGGCATAACGTTCCAAAAACATCCGTGCCAGCGGCAAGATGTCTTCTTTGCGTTCACGCAACGAAGGGATATGCAGGTGAATGGTATTGATGCGGTAAAGCAAGTCTTCGCGGAATTCGCCTTTGCGCACCATTTCGTCCAAATCACGGTTGGTGGCACATATCAGGCGGATATTGGTAGGTTGCGGCAGGTTGCTTCCTACCTTGATGAAACTCCGCTTCTGAATGGCGGTCAGCAGTTTTGCCTGCAGGTAATAAGGCAGATTGGCTATCTCGTCCAAAAACAAGGTTCCGCCATCGGCAGCCTCAAAGCGTCCGATACGGTCGGCATGGGCATCGGTGAACGAACCTTTTACATGACCGAACAATTCACTTTCGAACAGCGATTCGGTAATGGCACCCATATCCACCACGACCATCGGTCCGTCTTTCCGGTTCGAAAGGCGGTGTATCTCACGTGCCAGCATATCCTTGCCCGTACCGTTCTCGCCGGTAATCAGAATATTGGCATCCGTAGTGCTGACTTTTTCCACCAATGTACGTAAAGGGCGGATAGCTGCCGAATTGCCCCAATACATTGTCGTATCATTCCCTTCCGAGACCAACATTGCACGTTTTTTCTCCTTTCGTCCGTTGCATACTTTACGATATACATCCAGTAAAGTCTGAATCAACTTGTCATTGTTCCACGGCTTCACGATAAAGTCGGCAGCACCGTCCTTAATCCCTCTTACCGCAAGGTCGATATCGGCGTATGCCGTAAACAGCACCACTGCCGCCTGCGGACGCAATCGACGGATTTCCTTCAGCCAGTAAAGTCCCTCGTTCCCGTTGTTGATGCCCGAAGAAAAGTTCATATCCAGCAATACTATATCTACACCGTTTTGAGCCAG
The DNA here is from genome assembly GCF_002159615.1 of Bacteroides sp. An279. Taxonomy (NCBI): domain Bacteria; kingdom Pseudomonadati; phylum Bacteroidota; class Bacteroidia; order Bacteroidales; family Bacteroidaceae; genus Bacteroides; species Bacteroides sp. An279. The sequence continues at coordinate 6,182 of NZ_NFJA01000018.1, read as the reverse complement.
TACAGTCGGTATCGTTACGGGAGAGTCAAGTGTCAGAATCTGCCCGAAATAATCTACCAGCAAATATTGCAAAGAAGTCAAGATGTTGCGGTTATCATCCACCACCAATAAAGTTCCTTGTTTTGCCATTGTTGTTTCTGATTTTTTCAACGCAGATTAACGCGGATTAACGCTGATTTTTATTAATCCGCGAAAATCTACGTTAATCTGCGTTTCATCTTTCTGTCTGCAAAGATACACAAAGAAACAATACGCCCTTTCATAGGAAGTGTCTAATTTTTTGACACCAAGTGTCTAATTTTTTGACACTCCGTCAAATGAGCTTTTTTATAACAAGCAGAAAAACAATCATTTAATTTTCTGGCACGATATTTGTTATTGATTTGACAGAAACAAAGACAAAATATGAAAAAGAATATGAACATACGAAAATCAATGGGCATGCTGCTCTGCCTGTGCAGCCTGTCGGCAACCGCCCAAGAAGCATGGGACATCGACCGCTGCATGGCATACGCTGTAGAACACAACCGTACCGTGAAGCAGCGGAAACTGGAAGCCGACAACTACCGGCTGGACAAGATAGAGGCTATCGGGCAATTCCTGCCCGGAGTAAGCGGAAGCGTGAGTGCACAGTACAGTTACGGACGTTCGGTAGACCCCGGAACCAACACCTACATCTCACAATCTACGTTCAACAACGGCTATGCCATGGAAGGCTCGATGCCTATCTTTCAGGGAGGAAGCCTTATCAACCAAGTGCGGCGGGCAAGAGCGAACGAACTGTTAGGCAAAGCCGCCCTGCAGGAAGCGAAAGACAATACCGCACTCGAAACCTTCCAGGCATACATCGACGCTCTTTATTACTACGGAACAACCCGTCTGGCAGAACAGAAGCTGGTAGAAAGCGACTCATTAGTTTACAAGACCCGCCGACAAGAAGCGTTGGGGCTGAAAGGCATGGCGGACGTGGCACAAATGGAAGCCCAGCAAGCCACCGATGCCTACAACCTGACCCATCAGCGCAACCTCTATGAGACGGCAATGCTCACCCTGAAGCAGACGATGAACTATCCCGTAGCGGATACCCTCGTGCTCGACACCCGGCTGATAGACACACCCGTCATCGAACAGGTGCGGCTCTCGGCAGACAACGCCGACGATGTGTTCCGCATCGCCCTCAACTGCAACCCCACCCTGCGCCAGTCGGAGATGAACAAGCAAGTGGCGCGGATGAACCGCAAAATATCGTGGGGCTCGCTCTTCCCCACCATCAGCATCTTCGGCGGTATCTCCTCCTCTTATTATAAAGAGTTACACCAAAGCGGCTACGACAACTTCGCCGACCAGATGAAGAACAACTTCGGTTCCTACTTCGGCATCTCGATGAGCATCCCCATCTTCAACCGCATGTCCGGTTCCATTGGTGTGAAGCAGGCAAAAAACAACTACCTCATCGCCACCCAGCAATACGAGGCACAGAAAGAAGCCTTGCAGAAACTGGTGCTGCAAGCCGTGCAAGACCGCGAAGGATTCCTCAAGGAAAGCCTGCAGATGGAAAAGAAAGTCACCTCCGACTCCATCGCCTACCGCGTCACACGCCGCAAGTTCGAAGAAGGACTGATGACCTCGCTCGATGTGCAGAACAACGCATCCACCCTCCTCGAAAGCCAGACCGGACTGCTGCAAAGCAAACTCACCTACGTAATGAAGTGCCGCCTGGTAGATTATTATAAAGGAGAGGAAATCATTCGGAATGAAGAGAGAAATGCTACTAAAGAAACGCAGATTATCGCAGATTAACACAGATTGGGCTTAATCATTAAAAATTATAATCTGTGAAAATCTGCGTGAATCTGCGTTTCAAAAAAGAATAAGGAATGAAGAATCGTAAATAGTAAACAGTAAATCGCAAAATCGTAAATTTTAAAATTATGGATATTCAACTCGAAAAGAAAAAAGGCATTCAGAAGAAACACATCCCCTACATCGCAGGCGGCGCGGTCATCCTCGCCCTGCTGGTATGGATTATCTTCGGCAACCACGCATCCACCTTGCGCATCGACGGCGACGCACTCAACATCGCCAACGTCACCTACGGAGAGTTCAACGACTACATCCGCCTCAACGGACAAGTGCAACCCATTTCTATCGTGCAGCTCAGCCCCGAAGAAGGCGGCATCGTGCAGGAAAAAGTAGTCGAGGAAGGCGCGCACGTGAAGAAAGGCGACGTCATCCTCCGCCTGAGCAACTCGAACCTCGACCTGCAGATATTGAACGCCGAATCGGAACTCGCCGAAAAACAAAACCTTTTGCGTAACACGCAAGTGACCATGCAGCAAGACAAGCTGAACAATGAGACCGAAAAAGTACAGCTCGATGTAGACACACGCCGCAAGCTCCGCACCTTCCAACAATACGAACGGCTCTACAACGAACGGCTCATCAGCCGCGAAGAATATTTGCAAGCGCAGGAAGACTACCAGGTGGCGCAGAAACAGCACCAGCTCATCACCGAACGCCTTGTGCAAGACTCCATTTACCGCACCATCCAAATGGACCAGATGGAAGACAACCTGCACAACATGCGGCAAAACGTCCTCCTCATCCGCGAGCGCAAGGACAAGCTGGAAGTGCGTGCCCCGATAGACGGAGAACTGGGACTGCTGGATGTGGAACTGGGACAGAACATCACTGCCGGACAGATGGTAGGCCAAATCAACGACCTTTCCGACTTCAAGATTGAAGCGATGATAGACGAGCACTACATCGACCGCGTCACCAACGGGCTGCCAGCCACCTTCGAACGGCAGGGAGCAACGTTCAGCCTCAAGGTGCGCAAAGTCTACCCCGAAGTGCGCGAAGGACGTTTCCGCACCGACCTTGTCTTCGAAGGCAACCGCCCCGAAAATATCCGCAGCGGACAGACGTATTACATCGATTTGCAATTGGGCGAACCGACCCAAAGCGTCCTCATCCCGAAAGGCACATTCTTCCAAGTAACGGGCGGCAACTGGATTTTCGTCCTCGACAAGGACGGCAAGAAAGCATACCGCCGCCAGATACGCATCGGACGCCAGAACCCCCAATACTACGAGGTGCTGGAAGGCCTAGAGCAAGGCGAACGGGTCATCGTCTCGGGCTACGAAAGCTACAAGGACAACGAAGTGCTCATCCTGAAATGACGGATTTTTCACCACAGATTACACAGATTTATTAAATGAAGAATAATAATTTGATAAATCTGTGTAATCTGTGGTGAAAAAAGCCCGATTCGACCCCTCGAACGATACAACAACCATTAAAAACATGAAATTTATGAAACAGATTATCCTTTCACTCATCGTACTTCTCGGCGCAAGCCTCAACGCCTGCATGGCAAAAGACAACCAGACCAGCGAAACGCGCGACATCAGCGGCTACACTTCCATCCGTATCGACGGCGTGGCAACCGTCCGCTTCACCCAAGGCGACACGTGGGCGTGCCGTATAGAAGGCAAAGCCGAAGAATTGGACCGACTCACCACCACAGTAAAAAACGGCACACTAATCATCGACCAACGGAAAGAGGGCAAACGGGAGCAGAACATTCAAGGTACAACCCTCTATCTCTCCGCCCCCACGCTCGATGAAGTGGAAATAGATGGCGTAGGCACCTTCAAATGCGAAGAACCACTAAAAGCCGAAGACATCCGTTTCGAAATAGACGGCGTCGGCACTATAAAAATCGCCGACCTGCATTGTCAGACAGTACAGATAGATATCGACGGTGTGGGCAAAGGCAATGTCAACGTGTATTGCGATAAGCTGAAAGCTCGTGCCGATGGAGTCAGTTCGCTCAAGCTGAGCGGCAAGGCGCGTTCGGCAGACATCAAAGACGGCTTCTTAAGCAAAATCAATGACCGCCGGCTGAAAGTCGAGGAATAAGTTCACCACAGATTACACAGATTAATAAATTTAAAATGCAGAGCCACAGGGCACGCAGAAAATCAATTGATGAATCTGTGTAATCTGTGGTGAAAAGAAATCGTAAATAGTAAATCGCAAAATCGTAAATAACCACATGAACACCTTAGCACGCAATTTCTCGCATACCTTCCGGCGCTTCTTCACGGCAAGCGTCCTGAACATCATCGGGCTGGCAATCGCCTTCGCCTCCTTCTTCGTCATCATGACGCAGGTGGACTATGATTTGAATTTCAATAAAGGGTATAAGAATTATGAAAAGATATTCCGGCTGGAAATCAAACCCAACGAGGAATGGGGCTGGCAGCTTTGGACTCCGCGCCCCATTGCTGAACTGATTGGCACAGCTTCGCCGCATGTGCAGGCATACGCCATGACCGGATGGGTAAACGACAACGATTATGAAGTGAACGGAAACTTGTTCAACGAAACTACCGCCTTCGGTTTCGGCGACTTTATGAAAGTGTTCCAGCCCGAAATGATAGCGGGTTCTACTGATGCGTTGGAAAAGAAAGACAACGTGCTGATTCCCGCCTCGATGGCTATGCGTATGTTCGGAAGCACGGATGCCGTAGGCAAAATGCTGTTCCAAGGCAAACAATCGGACAACAAACCCGTGACCGTAGGCGGTGTCTACAAAGATTTTCCCGAAAACTCGCAGATAGGCAATCATATTTTTATGCCGTTTGACCCTGACCAAGACAAAAACGACTGGGGAAACTGGAACTACACTTGCTATTACCGGCTGGACAATCCGGCAAATGTTTCCGAAGTGGAAAAGCTGGCTTTCCAGCAGCTTCTTAAAGTTGCGCCAGGCGACTTGAGGGAAGGTCTCAAGCAAGAAAAAGACAATTCCAACTTCTTCAACCTTGCTCCCCTATCGGAAGTGCATTTCTCGAAAATCGGCAACAAGAGCGCCAGCAGCCGCACCACGGTCTACCTGCTCATCTGCGTATCGTTCCTGATTATCATCGTAGCTGCCATTAACTTCATGAACTTCACCCTTGCCGAAACGCCGATGCGCATCAAGAGCATCAACACGCAAAAGGTATTGGGAGCCACTACCGGTTCGTTGCGCAGAGGGCTATTGGCGGAATCCGTACTCATCAGCCTCATAGCCTTTGCGGCATCCATCGTATTGCTGCTCATCTTGCGCGATTCAGGCGTGCAAGACCTCGTGACGGCAAACCTCAGCCTGAGCAAACATCTTCCTTTAATAGCCGCCACGTTCGGCATCAGTATTTTGATTGGCGTGCTGGCGGGATTATATCCTTCTTTCTACGTCACCTCGTTCCCTCCTGCCCTCGTGCTGAAAGGTTCGTTCGGGCTCTCGCCTAAAGGGAGGAAGCTGCGCACGATATTAGTCTGCTTCCAGTTCTTCGTGGCGTTTATGCTCATCATCGCTATCGGAATCATGTACACCCAAAGCCGATACATCCGCACCTCGGAATATGGCTATGACAAGGATGCTATCATCGTGGGCGAAATGACTCAAGAAGCACGGAAGCAAAAAGACGCTGTAGTAGAAGAACTTTCCCGGATATCGGGCGTAGAAGGCGTAGCGTTTTCGCAATTCGTGCTCAATTCGGGAGATACCTATATGAGTTGGGGACGAGGCGAAGGAGACAAGAGCATTAATTTCGCCTGTTTCCCGGTAGACTACCGTTACTTAGACGTAATGGGCATCCGCATTACCGATGGACGTAATTTCAAGCCCAGCGATAATGGCGTGTACATCTTCAATGAAGCCGCACGGAAGAAATATCCATGGATGGCAGTAGATATGCCCTCTACTCCGGGCGACTGGAACGTAGTGGGTTTCTGCGAGAATATCAAGTTCAGCACATTCCGAAACAATGACAGCACCGAACCAATGGCTTTCATTTACGTCAGCAAAGCCAAACTTTGGAGTTACGAAAACACCGTCAACGTCCGCATCTCCGCCGGAACGGACAAGGTAGCCGTTATCCGCTCCCTGCAAAAGGCAATGGAAAAGTTCACGCCGGGGCATGACTTCAACTTCCGGTTCATGGACCAGGTGCTCGACAATGCCTACCGCAACGAACTGCGCTTCACCCGCCAGATATTGCTATTCTCCCTGCTCGCCATCGTCATCAGCATGATAGGCGTGTTCGGGCTCACCATGTTCGAGAGCGAGTACCGCCGCAAGGAGATAGGCATCCGTAAGATATTCGGAAGCACCACGGGCGAAATCCTCC
>NZ_NFJA01000179.1:0-2377 GCF_002159615.1 Bacteroides sp. An279 | reverse complement strand
CCGATGAAAGAAACCACCAAAGTTCCCGCCGAACTAAAGATGACTATTAACGTATTGAGTATGAGGAGGCTATAAAGACTTCTTTTAAAATGGTTTCTTTCAAAAAATGGTGTCGTGGTACGTATTAATGCGTTTCAACCGGAAGCTTTCTACCTGCTTTTTACTGAATAGCCATACCTTTTGATATAGAAGGAACGCTTAATACTCCAACTCGAATTGCCACAAAGGAACGACATGCATGAAGCCGGTTTCTAGATGCATATTGTGCTACGGGCCTCTTGCAGGAAAAGATTATGTTTATCCATAAAGCATTCCTTTTCGGCAAAGATATGAATGTATGCAATAAATAAGCATGGATTAGGCGTATTTGCACTTTCGAAAGTGCAATTTAACGTACAAACAGCACTTCCCGATGAGCAAAATCATCCCCAGGCAAGTCTTCACGCATGGTTCGTCCTGCAGGCAGGGAGACATAGAGTTTTACGTTTCTACAACTTTTGCAATCCGATTCTGCTCCGTGATAAGAATGACGTTTTGTCCATGCACTAGGCTTTTTCAAAACATGCATAAAGTCAGGTAAGCTTATGCAATGCAGTTTTACCGTAGTTTCAATGCGCTGAAACTAGAGTTTCAGTGCATTGAAACTGCTGAAACAGTTAACTGCCTTGGCAAATCATTGCAGCTTTGTAGAAAAGCGACATTAGAACTTACATTTCTTCAGGTCATTTACTAACGTTTGCGAAAACACTTCACCGTAAATTTGCGTGGTTTTGATGCTGCGGTGCCCTAATAGTTTTTGCACCGTAGTCAGTTTTGCTCCATTATATATTAATAAGGTAGCATTGGTGTGCCGCGCCGAGTGGAAAGAGAAATGCTTGTCAATACCAGCCAGCTTGCCCAGCCTGACCAATTCCTTGTTAATGTCAGGGTTCGGGCGAAGACGGAAAAAGCACTCTTTGTCGGGGTATCGCTTTAATATCTTCAGAGCTTTCCCCTGAAACAAAAGATAAAGGGGGACTTGAGTTTCCGTTCCTGTCTTTTGCGACTTGAACGTCAGCCAGGCATGTTGCTTGTCTGGATAAACGATATTTTCCTCACGCAATTCTATAAAATCAGAATAACGGATGCCGGTGTAGCAACAAAACAGAAACGCATCCAGTGTGTGGCGCAATGCTTTTCCTGTCTGTCCGAGCGGCAGTTCTTCCAGTTTTCTCAGTTCTTCTGGAAGCAGGAATACATGTTTACTTTCAGTGGTCTTTATCCGGTATTTAATGAAAGGTGAAGCCGATGATAACATTACGCCTTGTCTGATGGCTTCATTGCAAAGCGTGCGTAAATGACGCATGTGTTTGGCAATTGTGTTTATCTTCAGTTTTTTCTTTTCCAGAAAATGTTCGAACTGGAGCAGCAGCGAATAATCCATCTCCGCAAAACATAGTGCCGGGCGGAATTCGTGTAAAAGAGCAAATGTAGTGCTCAAGTTGTTTTTTGTACTTTCTTTGCTTTTTGAGTGTTCTACCCATTTTCTACCGAATGCAAAAACATCTGTTCTTTCTTCTGCCTCATTGTCTGTTTTCAGCATTGACAAGGATATTTCTTTTCCTCGCTTCCACCCTTCCAATTCCGCATACTGGAGCTTTAGGAGAAACTCGTCAAGCATCCGGTTCAGCGCCTCTTCCTGCGGATGAAGTACAATCCTTGCTTTTTTGGCATCCCATTCTTCGGGACGTACATAAATGTGAGTGGAAAAATAGGCTTTCTGCTTTGTTAAATAAGCTTCCACTTGTATCAATGCCTTTCCGCTTGCATTGAGACGTTTTTTACGATTATAAACCAATCGGTAACTAATTTTTTTCATTTCACTACACTTTTTATCAGGAGTCTTAAAAACTATCACAAAGATGTCCTATACAAGGTTCTGAGCTTGTTTTTGGCTATTTTTTAAGCAAAGACAACACCGGAAATCCTGCATATTTGTTTGCTTTTTATACAGAATTTCAATCTTGAAGTGTTAAAAAGCGACGTATCTTTTGTATTTTGTTTCCAAAAGTATACAAGTTATTAGATTAATGATTACCTTTGCGGGCAAACTGAATTAGATAAAAGTGTTTATTTAAGGTTAAAATTAAGAGAGAATTTTTATGAAAAGAAAATTGATGCTGTTAATGACCTGCCTGATGATAGGCATTGGTCTGGTAAACGCGCAAGTAAAGAAAGTTACCGGTACGGTTACTTCTGAAGAGGACGGTTTACCTGTAGTGGGAGCATCTGTATTGGTAAAAGGTACCACAGTAGGTACGGTTACTGATATAGATGGTAATTTTACGATTAGTAACGTGCCAAGTTCGGCGGGAACTTTGGTGGTTTCTTTCATCGG
>NZ_NFJA01000178.1:0-2387 GCF_002159615.1 Bacteroides sp. An279 | reverse complement strand
CCTGTTCTTCGTCAGATAGCCCGCTATCTTCCTCATCACAGAAGCGGAAATGCCTCAAAAACTCATCCCAAATCATCGCACGATAAATTCAAAACAGCTTCTAAATCAATATAAAGATTAGAGCCTGTCTGGGTTTATCGTGTGCTGATTGGGGATGTTTTTTGTAGAGACGCAAAATTTAGCATCTCTACTATAAGGAAGATAGCGGGCTATCTGATCATTAAAGATAAATCTGGCAATCCGTATCAGCATAAAGCGATGAATCTGCTGGCTTTATCAAGGAGTTTCATCCGCTTCCATTGGCAGATGAAGATGATAGACCGGTATACTTATTTACAAGCTATCGGGCAAAGATGTTTGCTGGAATTATCTTACAACATCTTCAATGCTAGCTTGATGACTTGTTCTACAGTAGCATCGGGATCGGCTTTTAGGATACTAGCCACGGCTTTGTGCGTAGGAGCCTGTGCGAAACCTAACATAACCAGGGCGGCTACGGCTTCTTCGTAGATTTCGGTGTTGACAGATGCAGATATGGATGATACGGTCTCCGCCTCGGTAATACCTGTGGAGGCTATCTTGTCTTTCAGTTCGACAATGATGCGTTGCGCTGTTTTCAGCCCGATACCTTTTACGGTTTTCAGTAATTTGTCGTTTCCGCTGCTGATGACGTTGCACAATTCATTGGGAGAAAGAGCGGAGAGGATCATCCGTGCCGTGTTGCCTCCGATGCCCGAAACGGTGATGAGCAAAAGGAAAAGCTCGCGCTCTTGCTTGGTGGCGAAGCCGTAGAGCACATGGGCGTCTTCGCGGATTGCCTCGTAGATGAAGAGTTTGACTTCCTGCTTCCCTTGAATGGCGGAAAAGGTGTTGAGTGAGACATTGATGCCATAGCCTACACCGTGGCATTCTACTATTGCCATGGCGGGAGTCAGTTCGGTAAGTTCTCCTTTGATATATTCAATCATCTTTTTTGCTGCAATTTCTAATTTCGATGCAAAAATAGGCATAAGAAAGTTATAAATCATAAGTTTTGTGATAATATTTTCAAAATCGCCTCTTTCCGGTATGTCACGAATCGTTTCGTTTTTCTATCTTTGTGGCGTAAAAGTCGGTGAGTGACACACCACAGATTACACAGATTAGTTCAATTGAAGATTCATTTTAAAACATCAAACACGATGAAGAAAATTAGAGCAGCCGTAGTGGGTTACGGTAATATCGGAAAATTTACGCTGGAAGCGCTGGAAGCGGCTCCCGATTTCGAAGTGGCAGGTATCGTGCGCCGTCATGGGGCGGAAAACAAGCCTGCCGAGTTGGCAAACTATGAAGTGGTGAAAGACATCAAAGAACTGAAAGACGTGGATGTTGCCATTCTTGCCACTCCGACGCGCAGCGTAGAGCAGTACGCCAAAGAAATCCTCGCACTCGGTATCAACACCGTGGACAGCTTTGATATCCATACACAAATCAGCGACTTGCGCCGTACATTGGGCGAAGTGGCTAAGGCAAACAATACCGTATCGGTTATTTCGGCAGGCTGGGACCCGGGAAGTGACTCGGTAGTACGTACCTTGCTGGAAGCCATTGCTCCGAAAGGCATTACCTATACCAACTTCGGTCCGGGCCGCAGCATGGGGCATTCTGTAGCTGTGCGTGCGATTGCCGGTGTGAAAGATGCGTTGTCGATGACTATTCCGGTAGGTACGGGTATTCATCGCCGTATGGTATATGTAGAGCTGGAAGAGGGTGCCGACTTCAAGCAGGTAGAAGCAGCTATCAAAGCTGACCCGTATTTCGTGAATGACGAAACGCACGTGAAACAAGTCGCTTGTGTGGACGACCTGAACGATGTAGGCCACGGTGTGAACTTGGTTCGCAAAGGTGTATCGGGCAAGACTCATAACCAATTGTTCGAATTTGATATGAAAATCAACAATCCGGCTCTGACTGCCCAAGTACTGGTATGCGTAGCCCGCGCCTCGATGCGTCAGCAACCGGGATGCTACACAATGATTGAGATTCCGGTGGTAGACCTCCTTCCGGGAGACCGTGATGAATGGGTGGCACATCTGGTATAATCTGGACGGAATCACATTGAAATAACAAAGACGCAGAAGTGTAAACGGATTATTATACTTCTGCGTCTTTCTTGTTTCAAAGATATTAACCTTGCACCTTCCAGTCGTCAATGGTTCCGGTCTGCGAGGAGAAGCTGGCACCTATTTTATATATAAGTCGCCTGTCGGAAGCATACGGGCGTGCGTAGCCTTTTTCCTCTATCTGCTTTAGGGCTTCGTCTGCCGAACCGTCCAGTTTGAACTCAAAGATATAGACGTAATCGGGTGTCTCTACGATGCAGTCCACCCGTCCTTCGCTCTGTTCCT
>NZ_NFJA01000177.1:0-2394 GCF_002159615.1 Bacteroides sp. An279 | reverse complement strand
CTTACACAACCTTTTCAGGTGGCGTCCCTTTCGGAAAGCGAGTGCAAAGGTACGCCTTTTTACCGAAACTGCAAGTAACTGGAGAACTTTTTTTGAAACTTTTTTCATGTGAAATATGCAAAATGCTGATATTCACATATATACAGGAAAATATTTACACCTAGAGAAAACTTAGTAAGAATAACAATACTCCTTATTATATATAATAACAGAAAACCGAAGGCAAGGATACAAAAAAGCACCTATATGAACGGGTCAACGGATATATCTTCCATGCCCCCGTACATATAAGTGCGTACCTTGAATGAATTAAGTAATGCTGTATCAGGTTCTAATAAATGAAGTAGCCTTCAACGAAATAATATATGCAGCATTAAATGCATTTATCTTGCACTTGTCATCTTCTCCTTCGGTTATGCATTAATCTATATTTTCAAACTCAGTCAATTTACCAGTTACAGAGTCAATAATAAATCCACGCACGACTACATCTTTAGGCACTAATGGATGATGTTTTACCAAATGCACACTACCTCGTACCGATTGCTCCACATCGTCAAACCCGCTCAACCAAGCGTGCAAATCAACATTGCAATACTCCATCATCTCAATGTCACGGTCGGATACTCCGTGCTCTTTAATATGTCGCAACATGACCTGACTATCCATGTGTTGCGCCCCACAATCCGTATGACCGATAATCATAATTTCTTCTACACCCAGTTCGTAAATACCTACCAACAAGCTACGCATCACACTTCCAAAGGGATGTGTCACCGTTCCTCCGGCATTCTTAATCATCTTTACATCCCCGTTGCGCAAGCCTAAGGCAGCAGGTATCAACTCAACCAAACGCGTATCCATACAGGTCACTATCGCAATCTTTTTATCAGGATATTTTGTGGTTACGTACTGTTCATAGCCTTTGTTTTCTACAAAGGAACGATTGAACTCCAATAATTCGTCTATCATACACATTTAATTTTATGTTTCAAACCGCACAAAGATACGCAAAAAGGCCCACTCTTCCGAAGATAAACTTCTTCTAAGTGAGCCTTGCTGATTATTTTCGAGAGGAAATCAATTTTCCTGCAATGTTATATCATCCATGCAAAAATAAGAAGGAGTATTCATACCGAAATCACCTATATCGGAAGAAGACATTTCAAACGTAATATACGAGGCATCTGCCAGTTCGCTCCAGTCGAACCATTCCCACGTATCGAGAATCATGCTGTTCCCATCACGAAAATCGGCCAAATAAAAATCGACACGCCCTATTTCGGAATCATCGCTTGCGTGACCTACAGCAGTCAGAATGAACCAGTCACCCACTCCAAACTTCCGCACCAAACCTATTCCTCCATCATTACCGTCTTTCATAGCCAGATAATCATAGGTTGTATTCGTTACCCATGCTCCTTTGAAACGATATTTTCCAACTTGCAGATTTGTAATCCGCGCTGGAGTGTACTCGTTTGCATTACTGGTCAGGTAAACGCTTCCATCCCTGCCAGCACCGGTAATGGCACTTAAATTGGTATATCCAGAAGTTGTTACATCCGTTCCATTGGTATAAGTGAACCCTCCACCAAAACTCTGTCCACTAAAATAATGGGAAAAAGCAACTAACGCCTGAGGGTCGGAGAAGGAAGTCCTTTGATAAAACCCATCCACTTCGCCTTCGGTGGCGATGAAAGAGCTATTCGGCTCGCTCAATTCGCCTTCAAAACTGATTACCGCTTCTTCTTTCTGCTCTTCACTTGCCGGATTCTCGTCATCGCTACAATTCCAAAGCGACACACACAACAGTGCCGCCCAAAACCATACTAATTTTTTCATCTGTCCTAATTGCTTTAATTGATTCATGTTATCTTTTGGTTAAAATATAAACCTATTCACACAAGGAAGTTATCCCTGCGCATCTTCGCATAACACTGATTGCAATTAGAAAAAGGGAATAATAAAAAGAGGGCAGCCCGAAAAGCCACATCCTGCCGTATTCCCACGCTTTTTCCTCGAAAGCAGTGAAAATGCAAAGGCACACGGCAGGTCTTCTGACTTGTTCCTATCGGCAAACCGCCTTCCCAAGATACCCTCCCAGTGGCTAAGAATGGTTTGCGACACTTCAGTCTATGGAACTTACAGCAGCGGGACTGTTCAGGACTTGCACCTGATTCCCTTTTAATCGGACGTAGTTTGCCCGAACCGTTGCATGGGCAAAGATAGAAAGTTTTTCATTACATGAACTGACGTTAACAAACATTAATAGAAGTATAAGCAGGATTAAGAAGCTGTTTTGAATTTATCGTGCGATGATTTGGGATGAGTTTTTGAGGCATTTTCGCTTCTGTGATGAGGAAGATAGCGGGCTATCTGACGAAGAACAGGAGC
>NZ_NFJA01000176.1:0-2548 GCF_002159615.1 Bacteroides sp. An279 | reverse complement strand
ATCTGACGAAGAACAGGAGCGAAAAGAACCAAAAAATCGCCCAAAGCACACACGAAAACAGATACATCAAGCCAAGAAAAACTTTTTGGAGAAATTCAAAACAGCTTCTAAGTATTTTTTCATACCTTTGCCGATATTACAACCATATAAACTATCAACTACAATGAAAAGACTACTTGCATTAAGCTGCCTGCTCGTGGCGTTCGTATGTGCATTCGCACAGCAGAAGGTAACGCTGCAAGACGTGGCTAACGGAACATACCGCCCCCAAAACATTTATGGCATCAAGCCGATGCTGGACGGTGAGCATTACACACAAATCAGTGCCGACCGGAAACGGATTGTGAAGTATTCGTTTAAAACCGGAAAAGAAGTGGAAAGCATATTCGATGTGGAAACCGCGCGCGATTGCCCCATCAAGTCGTTTGATGATTACATCATGTCGCCCGATGAAAAGCTGATTCTCATCCAGACCGAGACAAAGCCTATCTACCGCCGTTCGTTCACGGCAGAATATTACATTTATAATATAAGGAACAATACCATAGAACCGCTTTCGAAGAACGGGCCACAACAAGTACCGCTCTTTTCGCCCGACGGATTCCAAATCGCTTTTGTACGCGACAATAACATCTTCCTTGTCAAATTGCTCTTCGGCAATAGCGAGTCGCAAGTAACAAAGGACGGAGAATATAATAAGGTATTAAATGGTATTCCCGATTGGGTATACGAGGAAGAGTTCGGCTTTAACCGTGCTTTCGACTTCAGTGCCGATAGCAAGATGATTGCTTACATCCGCTTTGATGAAAGCCAAGTGCCGATGTTCAGCTTCCCGTGGTACAAAGGCATGGCGCCCGAACGCACGGAGTATGCCACATATCCCGGCACTTATACGTATAAATACCCCAAAGCCGGCGAAGTGAACTCGAAAGTGAGCGTACATACTTTCGATATCAAGAGCCATGTGACCCGTAAAATGGACCTTCCGCTTGATGCGGACGGTTATATTCCCCGCATTAAATTCACGTCAGACCCTGAGAAACTTGCCATTATGACCTTGAACCGCCACCAAAACCGGTTCAACGTGTACATGGCAAATCCCCGGAGTGCCATTTGCAAGAGCATCATCCGCGACGAATCGGAGCAGTACGTTAAGGAACAGGCATACAGCAACATCCGCTTCTATCCCGAAAACATTGTGCTGATGAGTGAGCGCGACGGATACAATCACCTCTATTTATATACAATCGGCGGAAATCTGGTGCGCCAGGTGACCAAAGGCGAGTTTGAAGTAAAAGATTTCTTGGGCTGGGACCAGAAGAACGATGTGTTCTATTACACCAGCAACGAGGAAAGCCCGCTCCGGAGTGCCGTTTACAAAATAGACCGCAAAGGAAAGAAAACGAAGCTTTCCACGCGGACGGGGACCAATACCGCTATTTTCAATACAAACTTGACTTATTACATCAATAAATACTCCAGCAAAGACACTCCGACCCTCATTACCATCAATGACAACCGGGGACGGGAACTGACCACCTTGCTTGATAATAGTAAACTGAAGGGGCAGCTTGCCACCCTGAATATGCCCCAGAAAGAATTCTTCACCTTCCGCACTACGGAAGGCGTAGAGCTGAACGGCTGGATGATGAAACCTGCCGGCTTCGACCCGAACAAGAAGTATCCGGTCATCATGCACCAGTACAGCGGTCCCGGCTCGCAACAGGTGTTAGACGAATGGGGCATCGGAAGCTTTAGCGACGGAGGCATGTTCGAAGCCTACATGGCAGACCATGGTTACATCAGCGTATGCGTGGACGGACGCGGTACAGGCGGACGAGGGGCTGCATTCGAGAAATGCACGTATCTTTTCCTCGGTGTAAAGGAATCGCACGACCAAGTAGAAACGGCACGCTATCTCGGCACCTTGCCTTATGTAGACGCCAACCGTATCGGAATCTGGGGCTGGAGCTACGGAGGATATACGACATTGATGTCAATGAGCGAAGGTACGCCGGTCTTCAAGGCTGGTGTGGCAATAGCCGCTCCCAGCGACTGGCATTTTTATGATACGGTATATACCGAACGCTTTATGCGCACTCCGAAAGAGAACGGCGACGGATACCGTGCCGGTTCTGCCATTCTCCGGGCACCGAAGCTTCACGGAAACCTGCTTCTGATACACGGTACGGCAGACGATAACGTGCATTATCAGAATTGTGCCGAATACAGCGAGGCGCTGGTACAGGCGGGCATCCAGTTTGATATGCAAATCTATACCAACCGCAACCACGGCATATCAGGAGGAAACACCCGGACACACCTGATGAACCGCGTAGCGAATTTCTTTATTGAAAACCTGTAATGTGATTTTCACCACAGATTACACAGATAAAAAAGGATTAAGAACTTGCCACAGAGAGAATACAGAGAAAAATATTTTTTAGAAGCTGTTTTGAATTTATCGTGCGATGATTTGGGATGAGTTTTTGAGGCATTTTCGCTTCTGTGATGAGGAAGATAGCGGGCTATCTGACGAAGAACAGGA
>NZ_NFJA01000175.1:0-2588 GCF_002159615.1 Bacteroides sp. An279 | reverse complement strand
TCGGGCTCACCATGTTCGAGAGCGAGTACCGCCGCAAGGAGATAGGCATCCGTAAGATATTCGGAAGCACCACGGGCGAAATCCTCCGCATGTTCAACAAGCGGTACCTATATATACTGATAGGATGCTTCATCGTTGCCGCCCCCTTCGGCTGGTGGATAGGACAGCACTGGCTGGAAGGATTCGCCGAACGCACTCCCATCCGTGCCTGGATATTCCTCGCCTCCTTCCTCCTCGTCACCGCCATCACCATGATTACGGTCACGGTGCAAAGCTGGAAGAATGCCAACGAGAATCCGGCGAACAGTATCAAGACAGAATGAAATAAAGTTCACCACAGATTACACAGATTAATAAATTTAAAACACAGGACCACAGGATACACAGAAATATCAATTAAAAAATCTGTGTAATCTGTGGTGAAAAGAAATCGTAAATAGTAAATCGCAAAATCGTAAATAACCACATGAATACCTTAGCACGCAATTTCTCGCATACCTTCCGGCGCTTCTTCACGGCAAGCGTCCTCAACATCATCGGGCTGGCTATCGCCTTCGCCTCCTTCTTCGTCATCATGACGCAGGTAGACTATGATTTGAATTTCAATAAAGGGTATAAGGATTATGAAAAGATATTCCGCGCCGAATTTAAAGGAGGGGAAGACAGAGACTGGCAAACATGGTTATCCCGTCCGTTTGGAGAAATAATCGAGAACAGTTCTCCCTACGTTGAAGCTGTTTCTAACGCAATGATTTGGAACAGTGGTTACGATTATGAAGTGAACGGACATCTGTTCAACGAAACCACACAAACCGGCTTCGGCAACTTTATAAAGACTTTCCAACCCGAAATGATTGCCGGTTCTGCCGATGCGCTCAACCAAGAAGGGAATATCCTGATTCCCCAATCGATGGCGATACGCTTTTTCGGAAGCACAGACGCCGTAGGTAAAACCATCTTCGAAGGCAAACAAGCGGACAACAAACCGCTGACCATAGGTGGAGTATATAAGGATTTCCCCGAAAACACACAGTTAGGAAACATGCTCCTCAAACCGCTCGACAAGAACGAGAACAAAGACAACTGGAACAATTTCAACTATATCTGCTATGTACGCCTAAGCGATGCCACGCAAGCGGAAAGCATCGAGAAAATAGTCAGCCAAAAACTGTTAGAAATGAAACCTTTCACGGGAGGAATCGAACTGAAGGAAGGCACTCCTTTCTTCCGCCTTACTCCCTTATCGGAAGTCCATTTCTCGAAAATAGGGAATAAGAGTGCCAGCAGCCGTACTACGGTCTATCTGCTTATCTGCGTGTCGTTTCTCATCGTCATCATCGCCGCTATCAACTTTATGAATTTCTCGCTTGCCGAAACGCCGATGCGTATCAAAAGCATCAATACGCAAAAAGTGTTAGGGGCAACTACCGGCTCGCTCCGCACCAGCCTGATTATGGAATCGGTGCTCGTCAGCATCCTTGCCTTTGCCCTCAGCCTTGTTTTGATACTGGCTTTGCGCGATTCGGGCGTAGAAGATTTGGTCAGTGCCGACTTGAGTTTAGGCAAACATGTGATTCTCTTAATCGCCACCTTCGGCATCAGTGTATTAATAGGCATACTGGCAGGGCTATATCCATCGTTCTACGTTACCTCTTTCCCTCCTGCCCTCGTACTGAAAGGCTCGTTCGGCTTATCACCCAAGGGACGGAAGTTGCGCACAACACTGGTTTGTTTCCAGTTCTTCATCTCTTTTATGCTGATTATCGCTATCGGTATCATGTATGCTCAAAGCCGATACATCCGCACTTCGGAATACGGTTATGACAAAGATGCCATCATTGTGGGCGAAACAACCAAAGAAGTCAAGCAACAAATGAATGCCGTCGTAGACGAACTGTCACGCATTTCGGGTGTGGAAGGCGTGGCGTTCTCGCAATTCGTTCTCAGTTCATCCGACACTTATATGAGCTGGGGCATCTCCGAAGGAGAACGGACAATGAACTATGAGGTGATGCCAGTAGACTACCGTTACTTGGATGTAATGGGCATCCGCTTGACCGAAGGACGTAATTTTAAATCTACAGACGGCAGCGGATTCATTTTCAACGAAGCCGCAAGAAAGAAATACCCATGGCTCACACTGAACCAGCCTCCATTCCAAAAGAGCATGGCTTTCCCTGTCATAGGTTTCTGCGAGAATATCAAGTTTACCTCGTTCCGCAACGATAACGATGAACGCCCCATGGCTTTCTTCTCTACCAAAGATTTAGGTTGGGAAGGTTGGGAAAACACCGTCAACGTCCGCGTCTCTGCCGGAACAGACAAGGTGGAAATCATCCGTTCGCTGCAGAAGGCAATGGAGAAGTTCACGCCGGGACACGACTTTCATTTCCGCTTTATGGACCAGGTGCTCGACAATGCCTACCGCAACGAGCTGCGCTTCACCCGCCAAATCCTGCTCTTCTCCCTGCTCGCCATTGTCATCAGCATGATAGGCGTGTTCGGGCTCACCATGTTCGAGAGCGAGTACCGCCGCAAGGAGATAGGCATCCGTAAGATATTCGGAAGCACCACGGGCGAAATCCTCC
>NZ_NFJA01000174.1:0-2606 GCF_002159615.1 Bacteroides sp. An279 | reverse complement strand
GCTGGAGGGTCTATGCTGAGTGTTACCGGTCTGAATCATTTTTATTATGTGCGTGACTTTACCGACATGCGTTGCAAGCACAGCCGTGTGTTGTCCATCATCCGTGAACGGCTTCACCGGGAACCCTGTGACGGGGATGTCTTTATTGTCATGTCGCGAAACCGAAGGATAGTCCGTATGTTTTCATTTGACAATCATTCATACAGCCTGTTCGAAAAGAAGTTTGTCGCGGGCTACCAGTTCATGAAAGTGGAGCGGAACGGAGCGGATACCGTTTATCGGATTGACTGGAAAGATGTGGTCCTGATACTGGAAAACCCTATAGTTAAAACATTAAAAATCAGATAATTAATATGTCTGTTTGCTTGCGGTTTTGCGATTATTTTAGTACCTTTATATCTGTAAATCAAAGGTTTAAACATGATCGAACTGCAACATATAATAGACTCAAAAAGGGAATTGTTGAGTAGGGAAACCTACTCACGGAACCCTATAAATTATAGTGAAGGTATGGCAGACGATCAAAAAGACCGGTACATACAATACCTTGCTGAGCAGAATCAGGACCTCAGGTTGACAAATGACGCCATGAAGCTTGTCTTGGAGGATTTCATGGTTCAGATGAAGGAACTGAAGGATCAGGTGTCCTCCATGCAATCGAAACAGTCCGATTTGGAAAACCGGTTATCAGAAGAGCGCAAGCTTCGCCAATCGGCTGAACGGAAGGCAAAGGCTTTTCAGGAAAGACTTGATTTTGCCAATCAGGAACGTTTTGGAGACAGGCGTCAAAGGATACACTCCAAGGCAGAAAAGAGTGCTTCTGACCGGCAAAAGGAGAAAGATGATTATGACGGTACGGACGATACACTCCGTACGGATTCTGTAGACAATAACGAATCCCGGAATGAGCCGGCCCTTCCCAAAAAGGAACGTGACCTGGGCAATCGTCCCGACGGGTATAAAACGATGGGAGTGTCCGGAGAAGTGGTAGAGCATCCGTCAGATCTGACAAAGGTTCCCGGACGTATCATTGAAAGAAGGATGGTACGTGTATTCAGTTTCCGCACCTTCCTTACGGAAGAATGTTTTGAGATGGTCCATTATGCAGAGCCTGGCAAAAAGCCGAAGTGGGGTTATTTCCCCTCTGAAGGCCATCCGGAGGTGGTAACTAAGTTTGAGGGGACTAAAGCCACTCCTGAATTTCTGCAGGCCATAGCCTATGAAGTTTATGTAAAGAATGTGACCTTCGGCCTTCTGCACCAATGGCTGACGGATATGGGAATGACCATTTCTAAAAACACCTTACGCAACTGGCTTAAGAAAGGCAAGAAATACCTTGATGAGTTGGTTCGTGTATTGAAGTCCGTTGCCTTGGAAAAGGACTCGGTTGTGAACTGCGATGAGACCTGGTGCAAGGTTCGCAAATATGACCGTTATAAGAAGTGTTATATCTGGGTATTGGTCAACAAGACTCAGAAAACAGCCATTTTCTTCTATGAGGATGGCTCCCGCGGCCGTGAGGTACTTACCGACTTCCTGGGTGATGCGGAATTGAAGAGTATCATGTCCGACGGATACAACGCTTATGTATTTATCGGCGATGAGTTGAAATCGGCTCAGTTTAAGGATACTATCCATCAGGTTTGTATGTCCCATGCGAATAATAAGTTCGTTAAAGCCGGTAATCAAGGAGGCGAACCGCTAGCCGAACGTTTTTCAAAGCTTTTAAAGTGGTTCTTTTCTAAAGAACATATTTATGATGAAGCCGGTCTTACTCCGGAAGAGAGACTGCGGGAAAGGCAAAGCCTGGAAACGAAGGAACACCTGATAGAATTGCGCAGCCTGTTGGAGAGTGAACTGTCGAAGAATTCAGAATTTAGAAGCCAGTATTATACAGAAGCTCTTAATTACTTGAAGAAGTTTTGGAAGGAACTATTTGCTTTTCTGGACGATGGGGATCTTCCGATAGACAACAATCTTGCCGAGCGGACCATCCGGAAGCTGACTACCCAGCGCAACAATTCACTCCATTATGGCAGTGATGCCGGGGCTGAGATGGCTGCAACTTATCATAGTGTAATAGGAACGGTAAAGCTTCATGGCAGTTCTGTCTGGAACTTCATCGGAACTTTTTTCAAAAATATCTTTAACGGATGCAGGGATTATGTTAACATGGTTCCTGGCAAAATCACTTTGGCTGCCGGCCAATGTTAAATTCAAAGCTAATTAATTAACAAAACTCGGTTTAGGGCACTCAAAAGTGCCCTTTCAAAGGGGGATGCCCTAAATTGAGTGCTTACATATACTGCAACTGCTGATGAATATATACTGCAACTGCCGATGAATATATATCCTTTAAAAAAGTAGTACGAATGTCCTCATTTTGCCAAAATGCCTTGTAGGGGGCAGGGTTTGCCTGCCCAAAAACATCTACGTGGATTAGTTGACGCATTCGGGCGTATACAATACGCCCCTGCATGGGATGTTTGCAGAGCTAAGAAACTGTTTTGAATTTATCGTGCGATGATTTGGGATGAGTTTTTGAGGCATTTCCGCTTGTGTGATGAGGAAGATAGCGGGCTATCTGACGAAGAACAGAAGCGGAA
>NZ_NFJA01000173.1:0-2638 GCF_002159615.1 Bacteroides sp. An279 | reverse complement strand
TCCTGTTCTTCGTCAGATAGCCCGCTATCTTCCTCATCACAGAAGCGGAAATGCCTCAAAAACTCATCCCAAATCATCGCACGATAAATTCAAAACAGCTTCTGAATTTCTACAAAAAGTATTTTTGCTTGATGCATTTACTTTGAGCGATAAATTCAAAACAGCTTAATTATAGATTTTCATGAACAATACCTAATAAACCGATTGTATATCCATCAGTTATCATTCACTACTTTTCATTTGTGACTTAAATACTAAAACACCTGCTGTAGGAATATCAGGTGTCCCTATCATCACTTTGCTATCATCTGGAAGATTGAAATGGTAAGGACGGTCGCTATAGTTTAAAACGATACCGAATCCATTACGGTATTCAAGAGTAATCCCGTAAGGAAGGTCGAGTACAGGGATTTGTAAACGGGCATAAAGTTTGTCTAATATACGGCGTTCCAGCTTGCCATCACGCGTGTCAACACCGATATATGTAACTGTTCCCTTACCTAAACGACGAAAAGTAACGGCTGGCCTTCCATCATAAAACTCATCTTTGTAAGTCGCCCATACTTCATTTTCTTTGCAAGGGACAAGAATTTCACCCCATGTATTCCATAGATAATCTGTTCCATCCATTGAGACCTTTCCAGGTATGTCGGGCAACAAAAGGTCATAAAAATCAATCCGGTTTCCTGTCAGTTTATCCAACATGGCACCGAAAGGAGCTTCGGGAAAACGTCCGAAACGGTCTTTCTGTCCTGTACGGCATGTCAGTACCAAATTACCTCCCTGCTCTACATATTTCATCCAACGGTCGACTAACGCAGTATCGGCAAGTTCGTATGCCGGAACAATCATCACAGGATATTGGGTAAAGTCTTTTTCCTCGGAAATGAAGTCTACCGGTGCACCATACGCCTTCAATGCCCTGTAATAATGATTCAGATGATGGAAAGTATCCCAGGTACGGTTTTGCTTCTGGCGGTCCATACTCCAATAATTTTCCGGATTCCAAAGCACGGCAGTAGTGCGCTTCAGATAGGCTTCCGGTTTATGGTCGAGAGGTGCGGCTTCTTTTCGCAGAGTCTTTATCTCTTGTATGAATTGTGCATATTCGTGACCTCCGGGAGTCAATGTCACACCGTCAGTACCTACAATTCCATAATGATACTGCTCGGTGCCATAAAGAGGTTGCCGGTAACGATAAGTACAGATAAAGTCGGAGCCACCGGCAAAAACACTCCACAACCACAGACGGACAGCTCCGGGAAGCGGCTGTGGGTTAATACTTCCCCAGTTGACTTGTCCGGGCTGGAGTTCCATTACTCCATAAGTGCCGTTTATCGGACGCACGTAATCGTTTGCCATAGCAATACGCAAGGGGTTTCCAACCCGGTAACCCCGACGTCCGATTCCTTCATTATCGCCATATACCATATAGCGTGTATAGCTTACGAAATCAAGCTGCCTGCTTCCACCGATAATTCCTCGGTCGTAATCGGGAATATAATTAGTGGTAACCCACTGGTCATGTGCATACTGTTTGATAAGGCGACACTGCTCGTCGAGGAAGTCGTTAGTCACGTGTGCAGCGTAGCGCTTGTAGTCCAGTATTTGATGGGCATTCATAAACATCTGTGCCATCTTGGGGAGAGTAATTTCATCGAATGACGCATATACCTCGCTCCAGAAAGCAGTTCCCCAGGCGCGGTTCAGCGCAGTGATATCATCATGGTATTTCTGGCGCAGGAAATCGCGGAACCCCAGTTCGGCCTGCTTGTTGTAGTCAAACTGCACATTTGGTTCGTTATCCAGTTGCCAGCCTATGATACGCGGGTCATCGCCATAATGCTGCGCCAGAGCTTCTATCATGCGTGCAGCCAGCTTACGGTACAAAGGCGAGGCGAAAGAGGCATGTTGACGGGCACCATGGTCGAGGATAGTACCATCTTCGTTCCGGACGAGTATTTCCGGATATTTCCGGCTGAGCCATACGGGTGGAGTGGCAGTAGATGTACACATAATGACTTTCAGGTCGTACTTGGCAGCCAGTTCCACTGCCTTGTCCAACCAGCTGAAATCGTAGATACCTTCTTCGGGTTCCAGCTGCGCCCAGGCAAATTCGGCAAAGTGCGTAAACTCGAATCCCAATTCGTGCATTCGTTTCAAGTCTCGTTCCCACTGGCTTTCGTCCCAGTGTTCGGGATAATAATAAGCCCCTGTCAGAGTCAGGTCTTTTTCGTCAAACCACTGCTTTTGGGCACAAATGCCGTTCACCGACAAAACACTCCCCAGCAGCAAAGCAATCCATTGTTTTTTCATCGCAATATAATTTAAACATGAGTAGACAAATCCACAAGATGATGAACTAAGAAATTGTTTTGAATTTCTACAAAAATTTTTCCTGGCTTGATGTATTCGTTTTCGTGTGTGCTTTGGGTAACCAAATCATCGCACGATAAATTCAAAAACAGTTTCTAACAGGTCCTTAATAATATTTTAATGAATGTCCGCATTCATCCAATACATACCCCTAAAAAATGAATATATACTGCATCCGCAGTTGAATATATACTGCATTCGCGGTTGAATATATACTGCATCCGCCTACGAATATATACTGCATCGGCAAACGCAGTACTAC
>NZ_NFJA01000172.1:0-2778 GCF_002159615.1 Bacteroides sp. An279 | reverse complement strand
AACGCAAAATCGGGTAACACTCGCCCCGTCCGCTACGAATTACATATAGGAAGCAATCCTTTAATGATATAAGAAGTTGATATTTCATTAAACGACCCTTTTACAATTATGCGTTACAACAAAGAAAAAGCACTGGTCCGGGGCAAGAAAAAAGACAAGGCATTTGTCCGCATCTTCGGCGGAATATTTGTGCTGGTGGGCATCATCCTGTTTACCGTCTGTATCTTCATCTATACCAGCGGTCACACATTCAAAGCAGAAGCTACACCTGTGCAGGCTGTTATCCTGGCCATGCGTGGGGCGAATCACGAATCGCTGGGCACACCGGTGGTGGAATACACAGTCGGCGGAAAGACCTATACTTCCACGCTCAATCTGTCTTCATCGTCCATGCATCCGGGCAAGCAGATTACAGTCTATTACCGCAATGGCAATCCCCAAGAGGTGCGTTATCTGGATGATAACAACTGGATTATCGGCCTATTGCTGGCCATGGCGTTCGTGTTTGCCGATATGGGACTGGCTTTTATTCTGGTAAGGCGGAAACACCGGCAGAAAATAGCCCGCTTGCTTGCTACCGGCGATACAGTGGAAGCGGAGATAACAGGCATCCGTGAAGATGACAACCAAAGCATGAACGGACGGCATCCCATCATCGTGAGTTGCCGTTATGTGGCATCCGACGGGCGGATATACCTGTTTCACAGCGGTTCTTTCTGGTATGAGAGTTACGAGATAGATCCCAAAAGAAAGGTGCGTGTCTATGTTGACCGCAATAATCCTTTCAATTATTATGTGGATGTTGACAGTGTGTGGGATGAGAACGGAAAAAAACGTGTTTAAGGCAAATTATCCTTGGCAACCAGCATCAGTTCGCCCGCTTTCTTCATCAGCGTTTCTTCGGATACATCCGCTCCTTCCATAAAGATAACCAAGAGATGGTCGCCCACCAAAGCAAAAACGTTCAGCACACGCCGTCCTCCTGCCTCTGCGCAGGCTAAGGTGTAGTAGGTAATCCATCTCTTGTCTTTCAGCGTCAGCTCCAGGTAGTCCTGCGTTTCATAGATGTCAGGGTGCTCCCGGAACAGGTGGTCCTTGTAACGCATCAGCCTGCCCAGCAACGAAGCCATGGCAAAGGGCGTGGCCTGGTTGAGGGGTGTGCTGCGTGCTGATGTCAGTCTGAATCCTTGTATTCCGACGGAGGCATACAACACTCCGAAACGTTCCACGCCGCCGGCTATCCGTGTCACTGCATCCGTAGCAAGGGTGTCTCTGTCGGACACTGCTTCTATAGTTGCGTAGTAGAACATTGTTGTCTTGTCTACCCTCAAGGTATCCGGATTCACGCCCGACGCTTTCAGGCGGATTTCAGCGGCAGCTGTCGCGCAGGCACCTCCCAAGGTGAGCAGCGGCCAATATCCTCCGCCCTCTATCTGCATCGTGTCTTTCAATACCGGGGAAAGGATGCAAAGGCCCGTGCGTGGCGCAAACCCTTTCAACAGCTTTTGCAGCTTTGGTTTCAGGTCGGCGTTCATGTCGTAGATGAACTCATCCAGCCTGTCGCGATAGCTTTCTGGAATCATCAGCATGCTGGTCGTCCTTGTGTGTGTCAATCCCTGTGTGCCCCACACCACAAACATGGGACGTTTGCATTTGTCGGTAAAGCGCCAGGAAGACGTCCAGTCTTCATATCCGTCCTCGTCGGTATAACTCCATCTGTTATTTCCGGGGAGGTATTCGTGCAATTCCGTGGCATAAGCATTGTAGTAGCTGAAACCGGGCGGGAGGTTCAGATCGGAAACCAGCACGTAAGCCTCAAACCTGTTGTATATTATGTAGCCGAATGCTGTTACTAAGACCATGACAAAAGCAACGATAGCCGATGGAAGCCACCTCCATTTGCGACGGCTACGGAACACCCGTTGCCCCCTCTCCTGGTGTCTGAGTATCGCTTCGCCAATGTTTCCCACGTTTGTGCCCTGCCTCTTTAGTTTTTCCAAGCTGTTGACAAACGTCTTGTCCTCCTCATAGAATTGGCGGACAAGGAGGTGCGTATATAAGTAGAACTTGTACGGATGGTCGCGGTCCACGAAAACGGGCACGCGGCTTCCCACCTCAATCAGTCCCAACAGCCCCGCCTGCGAGCCGTTGAGCTGTTCCTTAACCTTCCATTTCCGACCGCCGGGCAGGGTGAATTCATAGACTGCCACGAAAGCCTCTCCGCCTTCCTCGACATCTATCTCTTTCTGGATGGCCGTGACGACGGCTTCGGCCTGGATGCCATGCCCTATCAGCTTCCGCTTCTCCCTCAGGATGCCCAGCAGGGAATAGGCGATGTAGCCTGTCACCACCAGACAGATTATACCCGCCCAGCAACTCCCGATGCCTTGGAAGCCATGCAGGAAAAGATTTACTATTCCCGACCCGCTGAACACTCCGGCAAGCAGCAATCCACCCGCTATGGCAACCAGCCACCAGCACAATTCCCGCTTTAAGATTCGCCGGTACGCCTCTTTCCGTATGTCTGTATCGTTCCTCATACCGCTATCAGTTATTTGGGGAGCGAATGTAACGAATGGATGTTTCGTTTCGGTTACGAATCTGTGTAATTGTTTGAAGCCCTCAAAAGCGGACGGCCGGGAATAAAATTTTCCCGTTTAATGTTTATTAACGCAAAATCGGGTAACACTCGCCCCGTCCGCTACGAATTACATATAGGAAGCAATCCTTTAATGATATAAGAAGTTGATATTTCATTAAACGACCCTTTTACAATTA
>NZ_NFJA01000171.1:0-2830 GCF_002159615.1 Bacteroides sp. An279 | reverse complement strand
CGCTCCTGTTCTTCGTCAGATAGCCCGCTATCTTCCTCATCACAGAAGCGAAAATGCCTCAAAAACTCATCCCAAATCATCGCACGATAAATTCAAAACAGCTTCTAAAGTGGCTCTGGATGGACTGATATGCATCGGAAAAAGCAAGCATAAAAAAAGGGAATCTTCCCAGATTCCCAATCTTCATTAACCTTAAATCTAATACCATGAAAAACACGATGCAAAGATATATATATTATGTTATTCAACATACATATATAAGAAAAATCGTGTGTTATTTAACATATATTTAAATATCAATGAGATTTTGAGGGGGTAAAATTTGCTTTTCTTTAAAATTTCTACAATCTTTGCACAATAAACAAACAGACAGGCAAAAGACGAAGAAACTATTTTAAAGGAATTGATTACTAAATAAAGTCTAACTAAAACCTTATTTTATATGGAGAGTAATAGCAATCGCATCCTAAGATACAACAGTATCATCCAGGCTTTTGTGATAATGGGGGACTTATGCCTATGTAATGGATTGTTTTATGCTTTTTATTATTGGGGCAACATGATGGACAAGCCTGTTTCGTTTAATTCCAGTTTACCCCAGATTCTTATAGTAATGTCGCTTTGCTATTTATTATGCACAATGCGTGGAGGGGTTATATTACATAGACAAAAGGTACATTCGTATCAAATTGTTGCACGTGTATTTCGTAATGTATTCTATTTTACCATTGTAAGTGGTTTTTTATTAACGGTAGGTATGCATTTTAATGTCATATCATTATTTTATGCAGCTTATCTGTCTGCCTTATTCCTTATTATAAGTATATACAGGCTTATGTTCCGCACATGCCTGAAAATTTACCGGAACAACAAAAAAAACATACACTATGTAGTTTTGGTGGGAAGTACTCCAAACAATATCGAGTTATACCATGAATTGACCGATGACCCGGCAAGTGGTTATGGGGTTGTGGGATATTTTGATGATGAACCAAATCCTAACATGGATAATGAACATTGCACTTATCTAGGCAAGCCGGAAGAAGTGGAACACTATCTTTCTGCTCATCCTTATATTCATTATCTTTTCTGTTGTCTTCCATCGCGAAAAGCAGATGTCATTTTGCCCATTATCAATTATTGCGAGAATAATGTGGTACATTTTTACAGCGTTCCTAATCTTCGCAACTATCTACATAACCGGGTATATTTCAATATGATGGGTAATGTGCCTTACCTCAGTTTGCGCCCAGACCCTTTAAGCCGTCCGGAAAACAAGTTCTTGAAACGTGCTTTCGATATTGCATTTTCACTCTTGTTCTTATGTACTTTCTTTCCTATCATTTTTATCATTGTGGCTATCGTTACCAAATTAACCATGCCTGGTCCGATATTTTTCCGCCAGAAACGTAATGGACTGAACGATAAGGAATTTTATTGCATCAAATTCCGCTCTATGAAGGTCAACAAAGATGCTGATACCGTACAAGCTACTAAAAATGATCCGCGTAAAACAAGATGGGGGGATATTATGCGTAAAACCAATATAGACGAATTGCCTCAATTTATCAACGTATTACTAGGTGACATGAGTATAGTCGGACCACGTCCCCATATGCTGAAACATACACAAGAATATTCTAAATTGATTAATAAATATATGGTACGTCATTTTGTTAAGCCAGGCATAACAGGCTGGAGCCAAGTGACGGGATATCGGGGGGAAACCAAAGAATTAAAAGATATGGAAGGACGTATCTTAGGTGATATCTGGTATATTGAGCACTGGAGTTTCGGGTTGGATTTATATATCATCTACCGCACAGTCCGTAATGCCATTCATGGTGAAAAAAATGCTTATTGATAAAATCAAGATACGGTACTATCAGGGCCGACGCATTTGATTTCTGCAAAACACTGCCCTTGGGATATACGTTTTGGGGTATCCAAAGGCAGTCTTTGGAGGACGTGTAATGCTGCTGTAGATGATAATCTGTATAATTTAGATGCGTTTGCCCTGAATGTATTATGTATAATACAAGATACAATGTTGTTTTCTGTGGACTTTTAGTTGTAAAAAAAAGTCCCACAAATCATTGATTTATGGGACCTTATTCACTTCTGTCCAGTAGTTATAGCGGAAGCTGGGGGATTCGAACCCCCGGTACGGTAACCCGTACGGCAGTTTAGCAAACTGCTGGTTTCAGCCACTCACCCAAACTTCCAATATAATTTAGGTTGGTAGCGCATACGGGAATCGAACCCGTGTTTCAGCCGTGAGAGGGCCGCGTCCTAGGCCACTAGACGAAAGCGCCATCTGAACTTTTGTAGCAATTGCCGGACCGGTTTGTCCTTTCATTGCTACTGAAAAGAATGACATTCTTCTTAACAAGCCTTTAATAGGTTTTGATTAAATTGAAAATCTTTCTTTTTCTTTTCCGGCTGCAAAGGTATGGCTTTTCTTTGAATTGGGCAAGTTTTTAAAACTATTTTTTTTCAATCTATGGTTTTCTATTTTATGAATGTCCTTATTTTCTATTTTCATACTATGCGCGGTATGGATTTGTGCGTTTTGCTGATGTCGTTGCAGGACACATTCACATGCTGACATTCTCAAACGAACATAAGTGATAGGACTGACTTACTTATGTGAAACGCATAACTTACTTATGTGAAACGGCTAACTCACTTATGTTCATTAAAAGGCATGCTTGAAATCAGTTTTTTAGAAGCTGTTTTGAATTTATCGTGCGATGATTTGGGATGAGTTTTTGAGGCATTTTCGCTTCTGTGATGAGGAAGATAGCGGGCTATCTGACGAAGAACAGGA
>NZ_NFJA01000170.1:0-2849 GCF_002159615.1 Bacteroides sp. An279 | reverse complement strand
TCGGACAAATAGTCCTCATGCGCAGCCTCGAAATAAGGGAGAAGCGCACAAAACTGTTCATGGCTAACTCCCGTCAAGGCACGGAAACTTTTGCTGTTGTCTTTATGGTTGTGGTAATTCATGTTGCAAAGGTACGCGTATGCGCGATATATAACAAATCTAAATTACATAAACTCTAATAATCTTTTTCATTTTATCAATTGTTTTTACTCATAAAACTTAGAGAAACTGATATAATAATCTATCTTGGAATTTGGCAATGTAAAATGCAGATAATTACCGAAATATACATCAGGGCATCCTGTTTCTCCTTTCACTCTCGCGATACCTAACCTCTTCATCGTATGGGCCAAAGTGGATGCACCAGAGTAAGTCTTGTTATTCACAAGAATAGTTGTTTTACCATGATATAGATTAGCTTCTTTCAAATTACTCTTGACGGGAGTAGCTTCTATAACAAAAAGTCCTCCATCCGGCAAATTGCAGATTTGACTGTATATTTCCGGATGCCTGTCTTTATTATAGGCTTTGGAATATGCACTGACCTTCAACTGACTCTTAGAATATAGCGAATAGTCCGGATGTGGAAAATAGGAAATAAGCCTATCCACACACTTGCTTGAACCCCCTGTGTTATTTCGTAAGTCAATAATTATATCCTTTATTTTTCTCCGGTTTATTTCCTTAAAGACTGAATCACAAAATACCTTTAGTTCAGTTTCCTGAAATACATTGCGAATGGTGAGAGTTGCCTTTGTGAAATCGGAAGAGAAACAACAACTGAAACTTTCAGGCTTTTTCTGGGATTGTCTTTCTTTGATGACCTTTATAGCCACACTTTGCGGAACTCCTTCCAAACGTATCTCTTCCATTTTATCACCACGTTTTATCGTAAACTCATACGACTCGCCCCATCTGTACATGTACCACAACAATGGAGACCAATAGGCGTTTACACTGCCTTCCTTAATGCCATTACCTTTCTCCGAACCCCAAAGGCTATACATCCGTCCAAGTATATCTTTTGAATGGATTCCGTTAATTCCGAGAATCGTATCACCTTCACAAACCATGGAATTATCAATCACCGGATAATCTACAATAAAGAAATCTCCGGATACTTTTATTCTCAATGGCATTGTCTTGCCATCTTTCTTTGCATTCGCAATCAGGTCGTTGGTAATAGGCGGCAGCATCATACTATGACCATCCTTTATATTAGCCATAAAAGGGGCTATTTTCAGATAGAAGTCGGATATGCTGATAGAATCAGTCATGGAGGACTTAATCTTGATTTTGTTGTTTTCATACTCTTCTCTTGACTGATAGAGATAAAGGTCGGGGTGTACATATTCTAATTTTGTACATAAAGTGTCAAAATCGGCCATTTGCTGGGCAGGACTTAATTTTTGCCCAAAAGAAACACTACAAAACAAAAGAAGTGAGCAATTTATTATAATTCTTTTATTCATTCTATGATTTGTTTGGTTGATACTAATTTTAACTTGCTAATATTATAATAGTCTACCCTTAAAAATCACTTTATAGGTTGATATTCAATCAATTTTATCCCACGGATGCGAAGCTGCATAACTGGTAGAGGTCATATACCTCCTGGTAGTTTACTTTTTCTTTTGCCATAATCATTGTTGTTAAAGGTTACGGCGCAAAGATAGGTTAGGCTATGATGTGTGTCAAGGCGGAAAATAGAATGCTTACAAGATAAATCAAGGAAGCGCATGTACGGCATCTTCCTTACTGCATATTGTATGTGTCTCGAGGTCGAACCATAGGATGCAAACTCACCGATTTTTGATTCGATAGTTTGGTTACCTATATAAATATGCTTGGTGTAGCGTTCAAATAGTCAACCTTTTTAAAGTTAAGACAATCTTTAATTTCTAGGAGGAAGGCGTATTGGTAACATTTTATTTTGTTGTTTATTATCTTTTATACTTCTTACAATTTCGTATAATATACCTCCAATATCAATTCCTAAATCAAACTTTTCAAATTTATAATAAGGTATGAAAATTGGAACTGTTTTCCAACCATTCTGAGCATCGTAATATCTTTGTACTCCAACTTCTATACCGACTCGCTCTGAAAATTCATAACCTATTGTAGTACCATAATATGAATTATTAAAATTGTATATATTGTTAGGAGTATAACAACCAAAAATACTGATGTGTAGTTTTTCTGTAGGTAAATATGTAGCAGATCCCAATAGGCCAAAAGATTGTCCGCTTTGTTTTAAGTTGGGTAAATGGTATTTTATAGCATTAATTCCTATCTTAATATCAAAATACGAATTAAAATTTTTCTGATATATTAATGATGCTTGATTAATAATGCCAATACCAGGAAGTGTATTTTGAGAACTTTGACCATACATGTAAGATGCAATTTTTCCCCATCTATTATAATCATAGAAAAAAGTATTGGAATGATTTATGAAATTTGGAAAGGCATCATACTTATAGCATTTCATATCAAATATTTTATTCATGTATGTATTCTTTCTTATTCCAAAATCTGTATGATTATTATAATGAATTAGGGAAATAGGACGTTTATAATAATTTTCAAAATAGTGAACATTATTATTTATCCTTAATTTAATAATACTATCATTTTGTGAATAGATATTTAATGTAAGTAAACATAAAATCAGTAATGTGATATTTTTATACATGTCACGATTGTTTTAATTTATGTGTCTAAAAATGTATTCTTTTATAAGAAACTGTTTTGAATTGATTCAAGAATAATGTTATAAGCATCTTCAGATCTCAAATCAGTCGGTCAATTGGAAAAATGTTATATCTTTAAAGGTACCAAACAAT
>NZ_NFJA01000017.1:0-50911 GCF_002159615.1 Bacteroides sp. An279 | reverse complement strand
AGTTCGGCGGGAACTTTGGTGGTTTCTTTCATCGGCTTGCAGACGCAAGAGGTTAAGATTCAACCGGTTATGAAAGTGGTGATGCAATCTAACATGCATGAGCTGGACGAAGTGATGGTGGTGGCTTATGGTACTGCGAAGAAGTCTTCTTTTACAGGAGCTGCAACTTCAGTTGACGGGGAGAAAATCGCAAAACTTCAAGTATCATCTGTTTCCAAAGCACTTGAAGGGGCTGCAGCAGGCGTACAAGTAATCAGCACGAGCGGACAACCCGGTGAAAATGCAAAAATCCGTATTCGTGGTATTGGTTCGTTTAGTGCTTCCGCCGCTCCTTTATATGTGGTAGACGGTATGCCTTACGATGAAGAAGCTGTTAATGCTTTGAATCCGGCTGATATCGAAAGTATGTCTATCTTAAAGGATGCTGCATCTGCTGCTCTTTACGGTTCTCGTGCAGCTAATGGCGTTGTTATGATTACTACCAAAAGAGGTTCCAGTGACAAAAGTAGTATCAGTGTAGACGCTCGTTGGGGTGTTAATACTCGTGGAATCCCTGAATATGATATTATGAAAGACCAACGCACTTATGTAAAAACTGCTTGGAATGTATTGTATAACCAAGTGGGAGGTGAAGAAGCGTCTGCTGGTTTGATTAATTCTATCGGTTATAATCCTTTTATCGGAGTAGCTAATAATGAAATGGTTTCTCCGGAAGGTGTGGTCACTTCTGCTCCTTTGCGTCATCACGATGATTGGGCGGATGCAACTTTACATAATGGATTACGCCAAGAATATAATATCAGTATGCAGGGCGGTAACTCTAAAACGACTCATTTCTTGTCTTTAGGTTATTTGAAAGATGAAGGTATCTTGCGGAACACAGACTTTGAGCGTATTTCGGCTCGTGCCAATATTACGCATACTGTAAATAAATATTTGGACTTAACTGGAAATTTATCGTATGCACGTGGGGAAAAGAATGCCGGAACATCCCAAGGAGCAAGTTTAACAAATTACTCGAACGCATTTATGTTTACACAACAGATTGCTCCGATTTATCCAGTATATGCTTACGATACAGACGGGAACCGTTTGTATGATGAAGACGGTAATGTTATTTATGACTATGGTGACGGAACATACAGTTCACGTATGGCAGGTTTCAGCAACCAGAATGTAGCTGCAAATTCTGATCTTGACGTACACCAAACTTTGAATGACAATTTCTCTGGTCGTGGAACTATCAACTTAAACTTATTTGAAGGATTTAAGTTGACCGCAAACATTGGTTATGATTTAATGAACCAAGTGCGCACAGACCACATGAATCAATTGTATGGTGATGCTGCCAATGTAAACGGACGTACCTATAAATACAATATCCGCATGCAGACATTTACAGCTAACCAGATTGCCAGCTATGCCAAATCAATAGGAAAACATTCATTTGACGTAATGGTAGGACACGAATCTTATTCGTATATCCAGAATTATCAATATACGCATAAATATAACTTCTATACGCTTGGTAATCCGGAATTCAACAATGCCATTACCATGAGTGATATGAATTCGTATAAACAAGAACATTCAATGGAAAGTTACTTCGGTCGCGTAAATTATGATTATGAAGACCGTTTCTATCTTTCTGCCAGCATCCGTACAGACGAGTCGTCTAAATTCCATCCGGATAACAGACGGGGTACTTTCTGGTCAGTAGGCGGTTCGTGGCGTATGACTCAGGAAGAATGGTTGAAAGATGTATCATGGCTGAATGACTTGAAAATAAAGGCAAGTTACGGTACACAAGGGAATGACGGTATTCTTGATCAATATGGCTATGTAGTTTATCAACCCTATTTAAAGCAATATACCGTATCAAATAATAACGGTGCATTCTCTGTAGTGGAAAGCTATCGCGGAAACAAAGACTTGACATGGGAAAAGAGCAAGAACTTGAACGTAGGTATCGAATCTTCTTTCTTCGACCACCGGTTGAAATTTGATTTCGACTATTTCTTGAAGAATACTTCAGACATGCTTTATAATATGCCCTATCCTATATCGTCTGGTATTTCATATATACCTATGAATCTGTTGGATATGAAGAATCAAGGTTTTGAATTTACACTTACCGCAACTCCGTTCCGCACTAATGATTTTGTATGGAACATCTCAATTAATGGGACACATTATAAAAACAAAATCGTGAGTCTGCCTGAAGACAAAAGAGCTGACGGTATTATCCATGGAACATCTTCTTTGTTCCGCCTGACCGAAGGAGGTTCTATCTATGATGTATATACATACGAATATGCAGGTGTAAATCCGGAAACAGGTGCAGCCCAATGGTATATGAATGTAGAAGACGAAAATGGGAATGTAACGGGCAGAACCGTAACCGAAGATTATACCCAAGCCGACAAATACGATTTAGGCTCGACTTTGCCTGATTTCCAAGGAGGTTTGTCAATGGACTTTTCATATAAAAACTTTGATTTGACTATCGGAACAAACTTCCAGTTAGGAGGTCAAATCTATGATAGTATGTACATGGGATTCATGCATGCAGGAAGCAATGTTGGTTCAAACTGGCATAAGGATATTTTGAATGCATGGACTCCTGAAAATAAGAATACGGATGTGCCTATCATGGACGGAGCACAAAATAGTAACGCACAATCATCCCGCTTTTTGATTAGCGCATCTTATTTCAATATCCGTAACATTTCATTGGGATATACTTTCCCGGCTAAATGGATGAAAGCGATACAAGCTAACTCTGCACGGATTTATGTTTCAGCAGACAATGTTGCCATGTTCTCAAAACGTAAAGGATTGGATCCACGCCAATATGAATACGGATATTCAGCTGCCAACTATTCAGCTATCCGTGCGATTTCATTCGGTATTAACTTAAACTTTTAAATAAGAATAGACTATGAAGTTTCTTAAATATATTACATTATGTGCCGCTGCCCTCACCTTAGGAAGTTGTGCGGATGACTTTTTGGATAAGGAGCCAAGTGAATATGCTTCGGAAGACCAAATCAAAGAAGTGATTGAGAGAGACCCAAGTGCCATACAAGCCTATATTACGGGATATTATAAAAACCTATTTTCTCCAGAAGCTCAGCAAAGTCATGACGATTTTGGTCTAAAAGCATTCGAATTAGCTACGGATTTGATGGGAGATGATATGGCTTATCTGACTCAGCACTTCTTCGTTTACGACTATATGTTGGATAACCGAGGCTCGAATTACCGTCGCCCTACGACATGTTGGCAAGAGCTTTATGCTGTAATTAGTGGCGCGAACGAAGTTATTACCAATCTAATCGGTTTAGCGGAAGACGGGGACGAAACCGTAGAAACCATGTTGGGGCAAAGTTACACTATACGTGCTTATTGTTATTTTTGGCTAATCAATCTTTACCAACAACCTTATCAATGGAATCAGGGAAAGCCAGGTATTCCTATCTATACAGAAACTGAAACAAGATTGGAGCGTGTTCCTGTAAAAGAAGTATATGACCAAATCCTTAGCGATATTGACAAAGGGTACAATTACCTGAAAGGCAAAGGAATTTCAAGTAAAGCAGAATTGAATGAGTATGCTGCAGCTGCTATTTACGCTAACATTCTTTCGTTCGTAAACGATTATCCTGATCAGTGGAATAAAGTCGCAGAATATGCCCAAATAGCTATTCAAGGCGGAACATTGATGAATGAAGACGAATTGTTGTCCGGTTTCAATGACATCAACTTAAGTGAAGTGCTTTGGGGTGCTGACATCAATAGCGAAACCAATACATTTTATGCTTCATTTATGAGTAATATGGATCCGTTTGGACCGGGGTATGGAGGTGCATTAGGTAACTATAAAATGATTGCCAGCGACTTGTATGATAAAATTGCAGACAATGATATTCGTAAAAAATGGTTTGGTATTGATGTAGATGAATCGAATTCTCATTATAATGTACGTCAATATATCCAATGCAAATTTGTGGATGTCGGTTCATTAGGAACAGGAGACACCTTCTGCTCTGATTATATCTATTTGCGTACAGGTGAAATGTATTTCGTGGCAGCCGAAGCTTTATACCGTGCAGGGAAAACAGCTGAAGCAAAAACGATGTTGGAAACTATTATGCAAACCCGTGTACCTGGATATACTTGCAGCAAATCTGGAGATGCGTTATTAGAAGAAATTGAAATTCAAAAACGTATTGAAATGTGGGGTGAAGGAAGACGTTTGTTTGACATGAAACGCCGCAATGAGGATTTAGACAGAACACATGCAACTAATCATAGTGCTACGACTCCTAAATCAGTTCCGGCTGGTGATAAACTATTTATCTATCAAATTCCGGACAAAGAATTGAATGCGAATAGTGCTATTACAGAACAGAATGATTAAATAGTGCATTCTATAAATTAACAAGAAGGCTGCTCATGCTGAAAATCAGTTGGGCAGCCTTCTTTTCAATTTTTACAATGACCGATTGAAAATCCAGCGGGCAAAGAAAGGGTCATCTATTTCGTATTTCTTATTCTTTATTACATATCCTTGCTTAGACAAACGTTTTAACGCACTAAATGCAGTACTGGTAGGCATTTCCCTTTTTGAATCAAGCGGAGACGTTGCGCTTTGTGCTAAAATAGTCAATATGTGGCGGTCGGTTTTATTCATTGCCATCCAAATGCGTTCATAGTCAAAATCATGTAATTGAGTTAATTCGTCTACGGCATGATTTACAACCTCCACTGTCTGGCTTTCTTGTTCCAATATATTCCAAACTTGAAAGGCAAGCTGCTGTGTATAATAAGGATGGCATTGGGTAAACAAAAGGATGTCTTTCGCTATTTGTTCCGATTGCTCTGGAACTATAAATGCAAACCGCTCTGTAAGATAACGGAAAAAATCATCGTAAGGTATCTTAGGAAGCCGCATCAAGACACCAAAATGGTAAAAAGGCGACTTTTTCTTCTCGAATATTTCCGTCATCATGGATTCTTGGCTTCCTAAAAAAATATAGTTCACATTATGCTGCAACTGCATGACGGAGCGAAGGTATTTGTCTAATCCTTTCTCTAAATCAACGATTTCCTGAAATTCATCCAGCACCACGACAAACTTATTCTTCTCCCCTAACTTCTCAATCAGCATCAGCACATCTTCCAGTACGATATTGTTGTCGCTTCCGGGTTGGAAAGCTACGTCCACTCCATCGGTCATCGGATTAACCGAGAAAGTAGGGATAAACCGGAAGTGAGTCATGGCGTGCTTGATTTTCTCAAAAGGGTATAACTTGAAAATACGCTTTAATAAAAGTGCAGCCAGTTCGGTTACAGAAGTGACAGATTGCAGGTTGACCATAATGACAGGCCTGTCTGTATGCTGCAAGGCCTTGCATACCAGACTGGTTTTCCCAAACCTTCGCGGACTGATTAACACCAAATGGTTTTCACTTTCCAATAACTGTCCGACAGCTTGTAATTCCTTTTCCCTGTCTGTAAAGAAGTCACCGTCTACTATAGTCCCGAATTTGAATGGATTCTTCATATTGCGAATTTTTTCGTTGCGACATTTTTCGCAAAGATAAAGAAAAATTTCGTATATCGGTTACATTTTGGGTAGAACCGTTCTTGCCAGAACACCTCTACAGGCTTTTATTGGCTGATTATCTCTTGACAAAGGTTTTAAGCTTTATCTGATAAACGGTTAATACTAAGCATTTTACATGCTTCTGATAGTTCGGCGGGAACTTTGGTAGTTTCTTTCATCGGCTTGCAGACGCAAGAGCTCGACATCCGACCGGTTATGAAAGTTGTACTGAAGTCGGATGCTGAGGTATTGGACGAAGTGATGGTGGTGGCTTATGGTACTGCAAAGAAGTCGACATTTACCGGTTCGGCAGCTACAATCAAGAATGACAAAATCGCTTCACGGCAAACTTCAAATATCACGAATGCTTTGACCGGACAGGTTGCCGGAGTGCAAACTACAAGCAATACTGGCCAACCGGGAAAGGATGCGGAAGTGCGCATTCGGGGTATCGGATCTATCTCAGCCAGCAACAGGCCTCTTTATGTAGTGGACGGCGTACCTTATGACGGTGAATTGTCTGCCATCAGCTCTACTGATATCGAATCGATGACTGTATTGAAAGACGCAGCTTCAAATGCTTTGTATGGTGCCCGCGGTGCAAACGGTGTCATTTTGATTACTACTAAGCGGGGTGCCAATGGGGAAGCACGTGTGAATTTTAATGCCAAATGGGGTGTGAACAAGCGCGGTATCGCTTCATACGAACGCATTACAGATCCAGGAAAATTCTATGAATTGAATTACGCTTCTATCTACAATGCAGATTTGGAAGGTTATCTGGCAAACGGAGACTTAGCTGCTGCTAATGCATACGCCAATCAGGCTATGTTGTCTTCGGCTTATTTAGGATACCAAGTATTCAGTGTGCCGAATGGTGAACAGCTGATAGGAATGGACGGAAAACTGAATCCGAATGCGAAACTAGGGTATTCTGACGGGACATATACTTATCTCCCTGACGATTGGACGGACGAATTGTTCCAAAACAATTTGCGTCAGGAATATAATTTGAGTGTCAGTGGTGCCAATGAAAAATTGAACTATTACATGTCTGCCGGTTATTTGGACGATCAGGGAATTGTCCCTAATTCCGGATTCCAGCGTTATTCAGCCCGCTTGAAAGCGGATTATCAAGTCAAACCGTGGCTGAAAATGAGCGGCAATGTATCGTTCACCCATTACGACAGTCGGGAACAGGATACCGAAAGCGGTACTTCTAATGCCAATGCATTTTATGCCGCGAACATCATTGGTGCTATTTATCCGATGTATGTACGTGATGCAAAGGGAAATATCATGGTGGATAATCGTGGTTCCCAGCGTTATGACTATGGGTCGGACACAAATTTCTCACGCTCGAACGTAATTCCCAATGCCAATCCGCTGGCAAGCTATATGCTTGACAAAATGGAATATTCCGGTGATGTTGTCAGTGGAAAATGGGGTGCCGACATCGACATTTGGGGCGGCATCAAAGCAAGAATCAATATCGGCGTGGATGCGAACAATGTGCATTATTCTAATATGGTCAATCCGTTTTACGGACAATATTCCGAAACAAGCGGTGTGGGCGGTATCGTCAGTGTAGCCACACAGCGCACTTTCAGTACGAACCAACAGTATTTGCTGACTTATAACCGGACGTTCAATCATGTACATAATGTAGACATTCTTGCCGGACATGAGAATTATAACTACAAATACCAGTATTTATACGGCCAGCGTGAGAAAGTATACAATCCGAATATTCCCGAACTGAATAATGCCATTTCCAACCAAATCAACGAATCCTATACGCAAAAATACGCAACGGAAGGTTGGCTGTTCCGCGGACAATATGATTATGACGGAAAATATTTCGCATCTGTATCTTACCGTCACGACGCTTCTTCTTGCTTTGCTCCTGAAAACCGTTGGGGTAATTTCTGGTCGGTAGGGGCAGGATGGCTTATCAACCGCGAGAAATTCATGGAAAACCAGCATTGGATTAACATGTTGAAGTTTAAAATCAGTTATGGTACCCAAGGTAATGATAACCTGATGTATGAAGGCGGGCTTTATCGTAACTATTATCCCTATATGGACCAATACACATTGGCAAACAGCAATGGTGATTTTTCTACATCATTGTATTATAAAGGAAACAGAGACATCACATGGGAAACTTCGCACAGCTTCAATACTGGATTTGACTTCACATTCTGGGACGGGAAATTAAGCGGTAGTGTGGAATACTTCTCGCGCAAAACCACCGACATGCTCTATTTCAAGCCAGTGGCTTCGTCATTGGGTTATTCGCGTATGCCGGAAAACGTGGGTTCAATGGTGAACCGTGGCATTGAAATTGATTTGTACTCGACTGTAATCGATACAAAAAACATATCATGGGACATCAATCTCAATCTTACCCACTTTAAGAACAAAGTGCTGGAACTGGCTCCCGAGCTGAACGGGCAAATGATTGACGGCGCACGTATCTATCGCGAAGGGGATTCCATGTACCAGCTATACCTGCCTAGATATCTGGGTGTAAATCCGGATACCGGTGAAGCCCAATATGCGTTGGTTCAACCAGACGAGGAAGGAAATACAGTCACAACAGATTATGCCGTGGCTTCGGAGAACCGTTTCGCTACAGGCAATATCTTGCCGAAAGTATATGGCGGTTTCGGCACCAGCCTTAAAGTTTACGGGTTTGACTTCTCCATTTCATTTGCCTACCAACTGGGCGGACGCATGATAGACAATACTTACGCTGATTTAATGAGTGATGAAGCAATGGGTCATGCCTTGCACGTAGACATGCTGAATGCCTGGACTCCGGAAAACAGAAACACGGATGTGCCACGCATGAACGCCAATAACGTGTATACTACTTATACATCAGACAGATGGTTGACAAGCTCAAACTACCTGAGCCTGCAAAACATCACTTTCGGTTATACTTTGCCGAAGAAGTGGACGCGCAAGTTACAGATAGAAGGAGTACGCCTCTTCTTCGTGGCAGACAACGTGGCTTTGTGGACAGCACGCAAAGGTTTTGACCCGCGGCAAGGATATGTATCTACTGATAATGTATATTCTCCAATCCGTACTATTTCCGGCGGAATATCATTGGATTTCTAACGTTTAAATAAAAGGAAAATTATGAAACTGAATAACAATTTTATAATAATAGCAGGCATTACACTGGCACTTGCGTCTTGCGACTTAGATAAGTTCCCGGAAGGCCAGTATGTGTCTGACGAGCAAAAGGAAAACATAATCGAAAGCCGTCCGAATCTGATAACGGCAGAAGCCAATGCCATGGCTGCCAGACTGAATTTCTTTGGCACGATTTCCGATGACCTTAATACATACCATAGCGACTATGGAGTTCCTGCCGTGTCTTTACAACTGGAATCTGGAGGTCAGGACATTGTGGCATCTACAAGCGGCTATAACTGGTTTAGTCGTTCTCAGAATTATGCCGACCGGGATTATGCCGATGCAAGCGGGGCTGAGTTTATTTGGAAGATTTTCTATAATCACATGAAGGCAGCCAATGATTTGTTGAAACTTATTGATGCGAATACAGAAGATGCAGATTTGCAACGCTACCGGGGGCAGGCTTTGGCAGCACGTGCATACGATTACTTAAACTTGGTACAATGTTTCCAGTTTACTTATGCAGGACATGAAAGTGCATTAGCTGTTCCTATTGTCACAGAAACAAAAACAGACGAGGAACTTCAAAATAATCCACGTGCTACAGTCGAACAAGTTTATGAACAAATCATGAACGATTTGAATCAAGCCGCAGAACTATTAGCCGGTTTTGACGCAGGCAGCAATAAAGACCAAATAGACGAAGCCGTGGTATATGGCTTGCGTGCCCGTGCCAACCTGCTTATGCAAAACTGGGCTGCCGCAGCAGAAGATGCAGACAAAGCTATTCAAGGTGGCACTCCGCAGTCTTTGCAGGAAGTTTCCACACCGACCTTTAATTCGGCTACTGCCAGTTCATGGTTATGGGGGATATTGATTTCACCGGATAATGAGGTGGTAACCACAGGCATCATCAATTGGCCTTCTCACTTATGCTCCTTTACCGGAAACGGCTATACGACATTAACCGGGACATTCCGTTCGGTCAGTTCGTCTCTTTATGAACAGATTCCTGATACAGACATCCGCAAGCAGTGGTTTATTTCTCCTGACACTACTTCAACGCTGGTAGATAATGAAACGGTAAACGGAACTCCTGTTATTGAATATTTTGGTTTGGCTCCATACGTAAATACCAAATTCGGTGCTTACCAGAGTGTGTTTGGAAATACAACCAATTCTTCAGACTGGCCTCTGATGCGTGTAGAAGAAATGTATTTGATTAAAGCTGAGGCAGAAGCCATGTCCGGAAATCTTGGAGCAGGAAAATCCACTTTGGAAAGTTTTGTGCAAACTTACCGTAATCCATCCTTTACAAGTCATGCTACTTCAGCTGAAGAATTGCAAGATGAAGTTTGGCTGCAACGCAGAATGGAACTATGGGGTGAAGGTTTCGCTCTGTTCGACATTTTACGATTGAAGAAACCTATTGTGAGGAAGGGTACGAACTATCCGGCATCTGTCCAATTCAATTTGGAGCCGGAGTCGCAGATTATGATTTACCGCATTCCACAATGTGAAATGGAAACCAACGAAGGAATCACTGATGAAGATAACAACCCGGCAGCAGAGCGTCCTACGCTGTAAATCTTTAGTATAAATAGAAATGAAGAGGGTGTGCCCCTAACTGATTATGACATATAAATGGTACAGACTGAACATTCTGTTATAAACCAATCCATATAAACGGTGGTCATCTGCTATATCGGTGTAGTAGTCTATGGCAATCTCGTATTCGGGTGCACTCTCTTCATTATGTTTCACATATATACAATGTTTGAATGCAAGAAGCGTTACATTTGTTCCTTTAACCATAAACTGAAAAAGCGGTCATACACTTGATAGGTCCCCTGCTCTTCGGTAATTATCAGTGTTTGTCGACAGCACCGTCCAGTTTACCCGTCAGAAATTCTCTTTTAAGCCATTCGTATATATATGAAGGGCTTTGACTATATAAGTCTGTTTCTTTGTCAGAAAGTGCTCTGAACGTATCAGAAGTATAAACTATATTCAATGCGGAAGGTATGTCTAATTGAAAATCCTCAATCAAAAAACCTGTTATTTTATCAACTATGTGTGAAATCAAATAGTCTTGTTGAATTGGTCTTATCATATTCTATTCAATAAATTAATACTTCGTAAAGTTCCAAAAAAGAATTGCCTGTTCAATTGTTTGTATTCCAATTCCTTTGCCAATTCCTCCAGAGTACAGAAACCTTCTTCGTAACGGCTTAAAAGGTAAGCTACCCCGTCATCAGCTATCGGACCCATCACAATATCGTAATAATGCGAAAAGGCAGGGATACTCCTTGTTCTATTCCGGTAAATGAATTCTGCCCACTCTTTGCTTGGCTTTTCAAAAAGCAGGACGTTCAGAAACGGAGCCGAGAGATACGTTTCATCAAATTGATATTTCTGTACAATCGGACTTCCGCCAAGAATCCGTGCTTTCTTGGCTGCCATATTTTCAGCCTGCACAAGAATATCAGTCAGATAAAAGCCTTGACCAAAGTCCTTGTACGGATTGGATTTTCGAATGTCTATCTGCTGAAAATCAACATTAGTCCCATGATAAAGTATCATATCAGTTGTCCTCCGTTTTTTTTGCAGATGACAATCAAGTCATCCACGGCATCATCAATGGATTGCAAATGCTCTACGCCGTAAAAGTCATTCAGAAAATCCACGCCTTTAAACCGATATAGGTATAAAAAAGCATTCTTGACCGAAAGGCTGAAACGCTTGGCAAAAGCACGTATGCATGCATTTATATAAGGTATCTTATACTTATCATCCATAACTAAAGGTGTTTGAGTTTCACACAAAGGTAATCAAAAATTCTATTATCTCATCATTTTCAGATATATCTCGGGTAGAAAAATTTCAGACGAAACCCTGTTATACTCTATATGAACCAATCATGAGAAAGAACAAAGCATAATTATAAATTCTGTAATTCGTTTATAAACAGTCATTTATAGGCATCATCAAGTTCGGCGGGAACTTTGGTGGTTTCTTTCATCGGCTTGCAGACGCAAGAGCTCGACATCCGACCGGTTATGAAAGTTGTACTGAAGTCGGATGAAGAGGTATTGGATGAAATTGTTGTCGTTGCTTACGGTACCCAGAAACGTGCCTCCATTACGGGTGCGGTATCATCTGTAAGTGCAGGTCAGATTGAAAAACGACCGGTAACCAATGTGACCAGCGCATTGGAAGGTACTACTACCGGTGTGCAGGTAAACAGTACATACGGTGAACCGGGTAATGGTAGTAATAACATCCGTATCCGCGGTTTTGGTTCTATTAATGGAACAAACGAACCCTTGATTGTAGTAGATGGTGTACCCTATGAAGGCAGCCTGAACGAAATCAATACCAATGATATTGAATCAATGTCTGTCTTGAAGGATGCTTCTTCGGCTGCTCTTTATGGTAATAAAGCCGCTAATGGTGTTATTTTGATTACGACACGTAATGGAAAAGGAAGCAAACCGAGCCTGAATCTGGATATACGCCAAGGTATGTATACCCGTGGTATTCCCGAATACGACCGTCTGGGCATCAACGACTGGATGGAAACAATGTGGAAAGGATACCAACGCTATTATATGATAGACGAAGGTATGGATGCTGCTTCAGCCGCCGCAGCCGTTAACCAGACTTTGATGAGCAACGTCATCAAATCGAATATCTTCGACAAAGGGAATACCGAACTTTTCACAGAAGACGGGAAGTTCATCGGAAATGTTTTGCCGGGATATAACGATTTGGATTGGTATGACGCACTGGAACGTACCGGCTATCGTCAGGAATATAATCTGAGCGGTGCTGCTGCCGGTGAGAAATACGACCTGTTTGCATCCAGTTCTTACCTGAACGAAAAAGGATATGTCATCAGTTCTGATTTTGAACGTTTTTCGGGCCGTTTGAAAGCGAACTTTACTCCGAACAAATGGTTTAAGAGCGGTATTAATTTATCAGCAAGTTCTTCGGAAGGCAATTATGCCAATGAAGCCAACGGCACCTATTATATCAACCCATTCTATTCCGCACG
This sequence comes from Bacteroides sp. An279, assembly GCF_002159615.1. Taxonomy (NCBI): domain Bacteria; kingdom Pseudomonadati; phylum Bacteroidota; class Bacteroidia; order Bacteroidales; family Bacteroidaceae; genus Bacteroides; species Bacteroides sp. An279. Next base: position 38,093 of record NZ_NFJA01000017.1, on the reverse strand, counting down.
TATGATGGCTCCGGTTTATCCGTATTATGCTCACGATGCGGAAGGCAATGTGGTGATGGACGAGAATGGAAACCCTACATACAACCTTGGGCAACAGTATCTGTCAAACCGCCATGTAGTGTATGAATTGGAAAACGATATCAACCGTATGTACACCAACACGATGCAAGGACAGATTTATGCCACGATTTCGTTCTTGAATGATTTCCAGTTTACGGCAAAAGGAAACCTGTTCAATTCGAACATGAAACAGAAAAATTACAATAACCCTGTCTGTGGTGACGGTGCCGGCAACAACGGTCGTCTGACCCAATATTACCAACGTGTAAAAGACTATACATTGTCACAAGAACTATTTTGGGCACACCATTTCAACAAGCATACGGTGGATGTGCTGTTGGCTCATGAAGCGCGCAGTTATTATGAGTCATTAGATTATACGGCAAAGGCTAATATGAAAATGACAGGTGACAACACTGAGTTGTCAAACTTCTCAGAAACTACTTACAGTGAAGGTTCTACGATTGAGTATAACACAGAAAGTTATTTGGCACGTGCCCGTTACAACTACGATGACAAGTATTATTTCGATGCTTCTTTCCGTCGGGACGGCTCTTCCCGCTTCCATCCCGATCACCGTTGGAGGAACTTTTGGTCGGTAGGCGGAAGCTGGATGATTTCGAAAGAAAAGTTCATGGAAGATGTGACTTGGGTAGATGATTTGAAATTGCGCGCTTCGTACGGCGAAGTAGGTAATGATGCCGGCGTGGATTATTATGCCTACATGGCTTTGTATAATTCGGACACCAATGCCGGATTGGGCGCTTATTATAAGAACCAGCTGATGAACGAGGACTTGAAATGGGAAACCACATCTTCGTTTGACATCGCTGTAGAAGCACGCCTGTTCGACCGGTGGAACATTTCATTCGATTATTTCGATAAACGTTCGCGCGACCTGCTGTTCAATGTGTATAATCCGTTGTCGGCTGGTGCTACAGACTTGTGGGGAATCGGTAGTGCTGACGCAACAGCTATGTCAAGTATGGCAAAAAACATCGGTTCTGTATCTAATAGAGGTATCGAAATCGCTACTGATGTGGATGTTATCCGTACCAAAGACTGGAACTGGAATATCGGCATGAACCTGACATGGCTGAAAAACGAGATTATCGAATTGCCTGACGGAGAAGATATCCTAAACGGTGTACAGATGTTCTCGGAAGGACATAGTATTTACGAATTCTATATGTACCAGTATGCCGGTGTAGACCAGATGAACGGTCGTGCTCTTTATGAAATTGACCCGACAAAAGTTGAATCGGCAAAAGCAGCTGGTTATCATGTGAATATCAACGGTACAGACTATACGTATAACACCACGTATGCTAGAAAGGACTGGAGCGGCACTGCATTGCCTACTGTTTATGGAAGCATCTCGACTTCGGTAAGTTATAAGGATTTAACTCTTTCTATCTTAGGGACTTACTCATTGGGTGGAAAGACATACGATACCACCTATGCTTCTTTGATGAGTTCGAGCGTAGCCAGTCCGAATGCACTGCATACAGATGTGTTGAATGCCTGGCAGAGTGTACCTGCTGGAATGACAGAGGATTCGCCCAATCGTGTAGATCCGAACGGAATTCCCCGTTTTGACTTGTCATCACAAGATGCTTATTCGCAAGGTTCATGTGACCGTTGGCTGCAAAATTCTTCTTATTTCATCTTGAAGAATATCAACTTGAACTATAATTTGCCTAAGAGATGGGTAACCAAACTCGGACTTGGCGGTATAAGCGTATATGGTAGTATTGAAAACGCATTTACCATTACCTCGCTGAAAGGTATGAACCCGCAGTACAGTTTCAACGGTACGATGGACAACACATTCGTGACAGCCCGTGTTTATACATTAGGCGTAAACTTGAAATTCTAAATCAATACATAAATTAATAGAGCATATAAATATATGAGACATTCTATCACAAAATACATGACAATGGGATTGCTGGGTGCTGCCTTGGCGTTCAGCTCCTGTAGTGACAGCTGGCTGGACACGGTGCCTACTGGTTCAGCTTCTGCTGGGGAAGTGAACGATAATGCAGACAATATGAAGCAAGCCATCAACGGTATCTGCAAACTGATGACCATGCAGCATGCATATTATGGCCAGGGTTTTAATGGCGAAGGTACCATCATGATGATGTACGCCGAATATATGGGTGAGGATTTCTATTTCCCTGTATTTGCCCCGGGATGGGCTCCGATGATGAATGGAACGATGAATGACAGCAATACATCCATTTATGATTCGTACCCTTGGTATTATTACTATACCATAGTAGGAAACGCTAATACGATTCTTGCCAATGTAGATACCGCCGAAGGAGATGAGGCAGAGCTTCAGTTTCTGAAAGCTTCAGCATTGACATTCCGCGCATTTGCCTTTTCACAAGTAGTACAGTTCTATTGCAACAGTTGGGCGAATAGCAACAACGGTGCTACAGACGGTATAGTTTTACGTTTGGATGAATCTACAGGTGACATGCCGTTGTCTACCTTAGCTCAGACCTATGAACAGATTTACAAGGATCTTGACGAAGCCATCTCACTGTTTCAGGCATCCGGTTTAGACCGTAGCGCAGTATTTGGCAGCAGTGCCGTATGTTTTCCAAATCTGAATGTAGCTTATGGCGTATACGCTCGTGCTGCCCTGAATCGGGAGGATTATAGCAAGGCAAGTGAAATGGCCCAATTGGCCCGGAATGGTTATGCATTAATGTCGAATGCCGATTACCGAACCGGCTTCTGCAATCCGACGTCCGAATGGATTTGGGGTTCTTACAACGATGCAGCCGAGACATTATACTATTGGAGTTTCCAAACAACAATGGCATACAATGGATATTATGCATCAGTTGGCTATAATATTGCGGCAAGCCGTGAGTTGATTGATGCCATTCCTGATTCGGATATACGTAAAGGATTGTTCTTGCATTCAGGCACTTTCCTGTCGGAAGGGCAAAAAGTAGAAGATGTCATAGAAACGACTTATGGCAGTTTCAATGTAGAAACGGAAGCAGGAGTGGCTGCTGCAGAAAAAGCGAATAACTATGCAGCCAGCGTTTGCACTTACACTCCGGCACAAACCATTGAACCATACGGTGCTTTGAAATTTACCGCACTTGGTATGCCGGGTATTGGATGCATTCCATTTATCCGTTCTTCTGAAATGTTATTGATTGAGGCAGAAGCAGCTTATAAGACAGGGGATATTACAAGTGCACAAAACGATTTGATTGAATTGAATCAAACCAGTGGACGTGACCCTGAATATACTTGTACGAAAACAGGAGAAGATTTGTGGAACGAAATTATTCTGTACCGTCGTCTCGAACTTTGGGGTGAAGGTCACAGCTGGTTCGACTGCAAGCGTTGGGGACGCCCGGTTCAGCGCAAAGGCATTACCGAAGGAGGTAATTTCCATGCGTCTATTGCCGGTACTTATGGAGCAGATCCCAACTCTTCATTCTGGAAATGGGTTCTTCCGTCAAGAGAAACCGATTACAACAGTGGATTAGACATGCCAGCCGTAGAATAACGGACAAATACACGACAACAAGTAAAGCGACCCTTCTGCACGAAAACATCTGCAGGAGGGTCGTATTTTATATCATAAGGACGTATTTAAAACTTATCCCCAATCAGCCTACGATAAAATTCAAAACAGTTTCTTCTAAGCAAGACACCGCAAAGCAGCGCTACAAGTAAAGCATTTAACAAGATTATCACAATGTAGAAACAAGGATGTAACACGACCACCCTATTTTTGCAATGTCAAATAAAAAAGGAAGAAAGAAATGAAAACAACTCTGATTAAAAACATCATTTTAGGCTTGGCTGCCATGACTTTCATTACAACTGCAAATGCAGAAGACAGCAACAAAGAAAACAAGACCAAAGACATGCAAGTAAAAGTACTGGTAGTTGGACTAGACAATGTGGGTTCTAACTATTTTCCAGCTCCTATGATTACAGAAGAAACCGGCATTCCTCAAGACAGCATCGGTGACACTTACAACCGTATTATTACCAATAACATCATTCAGGCAAACAAAGACAAAAAATATACGTTCGTCTCATCAGAAAATCTTCCTGATGTGAATACTCTTGTGACCGAAGTTAAAGTCAACGGAGAAAATGAAGACACCTATGCTGACTTAAGTAATGTAAACAAAGAAGAATTCAGCAAAATACTTAACGAAGCGGATGCCGACTATGTGCTTTTCCTTAATAAACATTACTTGAAATGGCAAGACACCCCCCTGCGCACCCTGTTCCACTTTGTAAGTTATTCACTTTACGACCGCAATCAGCATGAAGTGACCAAAGGGAACAACTATTTCACATGCATGAATTTGGAAAAGGGAGCCAAACTCAGCAAAGCCAGCCGTAAAAGTTCCTCCAAAATAGCTTCGGAAGTCATCAAAAGCATCAACAAAGACTAACTAGACATAAACAAACAGATTCTCTCTCTCTTTCTGACGTCGCCGCATGCTGAAAATGCCGCGACGTTTTTTGTGTATTCCCGTAAATTCTTGTTACCTTTGCCTGCAAACAAAAAAGATTCTGAATATGGCAAAATTTAAACGTATCTTGTTAAAGTTAAGCGGCGAAAGCCTGATGGGAGAAAAGAAATACGGCATAGACGAGAAACGCCTGGGAGAATATGCCTTGCAGATTAAGGAAATACACGACATGGGCGTGCAGATAGGCATCGTTATCGGCGGAGGGAACATTTTCCGCGGGCTGAGCGGTGCCGGAAAGGGATTCGACCGCGTGAAAGGCGACCAGATGGGGATGCTCGCCACGGTAATCAACAGCTTGGGGCTAAGCTCGGCATTGACGGCAAACGGGGTGAAGGCACGGGTGCTGACGGCTATCCGCATGGAGCCGATAGGCGAGTTTTACACCAAATGGAAAGCCATCGAAGCCATGGAGAACGGTGAAGTGGCCATCATGTCCGCCGGCACGGGAAACCCGTTCTTTACCACCGACACGGGTTCATCGCTGAGAGGCATCGAAATAGAAGCCGACGTGATGCTGAAAGGCACGCGCGTAGACGGCATCTATACCGCCGACCCCGAAAAAGACCCGACCGCCAAGAAGTTTGACGATATCACGTACGACGAAGTGCTGGCACGCGGGCTGAAGGTGATGGACCTCACCGCCACCTGCATGTGCAAGGAAAACAACCTGCCCATCATCGTCTTCGACATGGATACCGTGGGCAACCTGAAGAAGGTCGTTGCTGGTGAAAATATCGGCACGCTGGTACATAATTAATAATTAACAATATGAATATCCGCAAACATCCCATGTAGGGGCGTATCGCATACGCCCTGAAGGCATCCGCGTGGATAAGTGGACGCATTCAGGCGTATGCGATACGCCCCTACAGTCAATTGAGTGAAATGCGGATATTCAATTAATTGTTAATTGAATTGTTGTTCCGTTCTTCATCAGCGGTATTTCCTTCAGGCGGTCGAGGGGAATCCCCCGAGCCTGCGCAATGATGTTCCGGTTTATCTGCCCGTGGGCAACCACCAGCACCGACTTGCCCTCGCAATGCTGCTTCAGATAGTCGATGCACTTGCCTGCGCGTGCGTAAAGCATTGCGGGGGTTTCGGCGTCTTTCGGGAAACAGGAACGGTCGACGCTGTTTATCGACCTCCCCGTCCAGCTCCCCCAGTCCACTTCGCGGAACAGGGCATTCTTTTCCCAGGGCAAATCCCGGCTGCCTACCGCAAGGCGTACCGTATCTGCCACTCGCTGCAGGTCGCTGCTGACAATGGCATCCAACGGAATGTTTTCCAAGGCCTTTCCCAAGGCTATTGCCTGCCGCTTCCCTTCTTCGGTGAGGTGTCCGGGCAAATGCCCTTGGAATATCCGGCTCAGGTTTTCTTCTGTCTGCCCGTGGCGGGCGAGGTATAGGGTAATCATTCAAATCAGTCTTCCATCAGTTTCCGGTAACGCACGCGCTTCGGCTCTACATTGCCCATGCGCTTCATCTTGTTTTCCTCGTATTCGGTGTACGAGCCTTCGAAGAAGAACACCTCGCTGTTTCCTTCAAACGCCAGGATGTGGGTGCAGATACGGTCGAGGAACCAGCGGTCGTGGCTGATTACTACGGCACATCCGGCAAAGTCTTCCAAACCTTCTTCCAGCGCACGCAGGGTGTTGACGTCAATGTCGTTGGTAGGCTCGTCCAGAAGCAATACGTTGCCTTCTTCCTTCAGCGCCATGGCGAGGTGCAGGCGGTTGCGCTCGCCTCCCGAAAGCATGCCGCAGAGCTTTTCCTGGTCGGCACCCGAGAAATTGAACCGGCTCAGGTAGGCACGGGCGTTCACGTCGCGGTTGCCCATGCGGAGCAAGTCGTTGCCTCCGCTGATAACCTGGTATACGGTCTTGTTCGGGTCGATGTCTTTGTGCTGCTGGTCCACGTAGGCAACCTTTACGGTTTCGCCCACTTCGAAGTCGCCTTTGTCGGGCTTCTCAATGCCCATAATCAGGCGGAACAGGGTGGTCTTTCCGGCACCGTTGGGACCGATGACGCCCACAATGCCGTTGGGGGGAAGCATGAAGTTGAGGTCGTCGAAGAGCAGCTTGTCGCCGTAAGCTTTTGCCACGTGTTTCGCCTCGATTACCTTATTTCCCAGACGGGGACCGTTCGGGATGAAGATTTCGAGCTTTTCCTCTTTCTCCTTCACGTCTTCGTTCAATAACTTGTCGTACGAGTTGAGACGTGCCTTGCCTTTCGCCTGACGTGCCTTGGGCGCCATGCGCACCCATTCCAACTCGCGTTCCAGGGTCTTGCGGCGCTTGCTTGCCACTTTCTCTTCCATCTCCATGCGCTTGGTCTTCTGCTCCAGCCAGCTGGAATAGTTTCCTTTCCAGGGGATGCCTTCGCCACGGTCCAGCTCCAGAATCCAGCCTGCCACGTGGTCGAGGAAATAGCGGTCGTGCGTCACGGCAATCACCGTTCCTTCGTATTGCTGGAGGTGTTGTTCCAGCCAGTCGATGCTTTCGGCATCCAGGTGGTTGGTAGGTTCGTCCAGCAAGAGGATGTCAGGCTTCTGGAGCAGCAGACGGCACAGCGCCACCCGGCGGCGTTCGCCTCCCGAAAGGTTCTTCACCGGCTGGTCTTCGGGCGGGCAGCGCAAGGCGTCCATCGCGCGCTCCAGCTTGGAGTCGAGGTTCCACGCGTCGGTAGAGTCGATGATGTCCTGCAGTTCCGCCTGACGGGCAAAGAGGGCATCCATTTTCTCGGGGTCCTCGTAATACTCGGGCAAGCCGAACTTCTGGTTGATTTCCTCGTATTCGGCAAGCGCGTCTACGGTTGCCTGCACGCCTTCCATCACGACTTCCTTCACCGTTTTCGTATCGTCCAAATAAGGTTCCTGCGCCAGATAGCCTACCGAGTAGCCCGGCGAGAACACCACTTCGCCCTGATAATTCTTGTCCAGTCCGGCGATAATCTTCAGCAACGTAGACTTACCGGCTCCGTTCAAACCGATGATGCCGATTTTCGCTCCATAGAAAAAGGATAGGTAGATGTCTTTCAATACCTGTTTGTTGTTCTGGAATGACTTGCTCACTCCGACCATCGAAAAGATAATTTTTTTATCGTCTGCCATATTCTTTATAGTTTTAATGTTTCTGATAATGTCTCTTGAAATAACGGTACGTGAATGCCTGATACAGCAAAAGCCCTGCCACGGCTATCAGTATTTCCGCCCCAAACAAGCCTTTGCCCTGGCTTTGCAGATACACGCCCAAGAAGATGCCGCACGCCCACGCCAATTCCCACGACAAGCAGTATGTGTGATAACCCGTCCCGCGCTCGCAATGCAAGGGGAGCAAAATCATCATCTGGAGGAACTGGCCGATGGAGAATCCCGTGCCTAAGCCTATCAGGCATCCGCCTATATAGAGGGGATAAACGCCCTCAGGATGATGCAATGCCATCAGTCCGGCAATCATCAGCAATTGCCCCGCCCCGACTTGAATCCGCCCGTCGACCTGCCGCCTTACGCTCTCCCTCACCAACAGATAGAGCAGGAAGCCAAGCCCTGTGCAAAGATAAAAGGAAAAATCGGAAACCGAAACAAAAAGCATGCCTATCACCAACGGAACCGCCATCATATTGATGCCCGGAGGGACCGCACGGAAAAGCAAGAAACGGTCGGACGAGCACAGGGGCAAATCCAAAGGGGCGCGGAAACTGATTTTCACATACCCGATTAGCACCATAGCCACCGCCAGCAAGCACGCCGAAGCACTTACCAGCTGCGTGAAAGCCACATGCTGCATCCCCGCCAAGCCAATCACAACGCCCGCCAACATGCCCGCGATGCCCGACCATGTAAAAGCCCGGTTCGCTCCGTCCCGCTGATGGCTGGGAGCCACATCTATCGCCAATGTGCTTCCGGTAGCCATCAAAGCGATTCCGAACGCGCTCCCCTGCAAGACGCGCAAAGCGACAATCTGCCATGTTGCCGAGGTCCACGGATAAGCCAGCGTCGCCAGACCTAACACAATCATGCTCCGTATGCATACCTGTTTCCGGCTGAATGTATCGACCAGATAACTGTTGAACACTCCCGGAATGAACAGGGACAAGCCGAACACTACCGCCATGCACGCCGCTTCCACTCCTGTATATCCCCAGACATCCGTCATCCACCGGTGCAGGACAGGAAACTGCATGTATACGGCGGCATGAAAAAACACATTTGCCGCTGCAAGCAAAGTAAAGTTTTTATTCCACAGCATATACCTTTATTATAATTGACAAATGACAATTGACAATTCTTTCACATCGCCGCAGGGCAATTGTCAATTGTCCATTGTTTAATATTGTTCCGACTCGTTCGGGAAACCGCCCGACTTCACATCCGTCACATATTGTCCGATGGCATCGGTCATCACCGCATTCAGGTCGGCATACCGGCGCAGGAACTTCGGGCTGAAGCCTTTGGTCATGCCCAACATATCAGCCACCACCAGCACCTGGCCGTCTGTAGCTCCTCCGGCACCTATGCCGATGACGGGGATATGCAAGGATTCAGTCACCTGCTGTGCCAATGCAGCCGGAATCTTTTCCAATACCAGCCCGAAGCAGCCGGCTTCTTCCAGCAATTTCGCGTCGCGCAACAGCTTATCGGCTTCGGCATCGCCCTTGGCACGCACACCATACGTACCATACTTGTTAATGGATTGCGGCATCAGGCCCAGATGGCCCATCACCGGGACACCCGCCCCGATTATCTTACGGATAGCCTCTATCACTTCCTCTCCGCCTTCCAGCTTCAGCGCATCGGCACCCGTCTCCTTCATCATCCGCATGGCGTTGCGCACCCCGTCGAACGGGTCTGCCTGATACGAGCCGAACGGCATATCCACCACCACCAGCGCACGCTTCACGCCCCGGACGACCGAACGGGCATGGTAAATCATCTGGTCGACCGTAATGGGCAACGTCGTCACATTGCCTGCCATTACGTTCGATGCCGAGTCGCCAACCAATATCGCATCCACCCCGGCTTCGTCCACGATGCGTGCCGTGGTATAGTCGTACGAAGTCAGCATTGAAATTTTCTCACCTCTTTCTTTCATTTCCATCAAGCGGTGGGTGGTCACCTTCCGAGTGTCACTAACTAAATATCCAGCCATAATCTTTCTCCTTTCTATAATAACAAAATCGGTTCGTGAAAAACAGGATGGAACGCAGAGGCGCAAAAGCGCAAAGTTTTTATTTTTGAGAGAGCAAAGCGCACAGAGATTGGCATTTTGCCTTCTCTGACATATTCCTCTGCGTCCTTGCGTCTCTGCGTTCGATAATACAAAAATCCGGGCAAAAGTAAATCATTTCAACGAGTTAAGCAAGCTTTTCATCTTTTCGTAGCTGAACGAGGTGAAATCGGGGATAACCACCCGGCATTTATCACGGATTGCCTCGGCGGGATTCGTCGTGCTCAGCCCTACCACCGCCATTCCGGCGGCATTTCCCGCTTCCAGCCCATGAAACGAGTCTTCGAACACCACACAGTTCTCCGGTACCGTCCCCAGCACCTGTGCCCCCAGCAGGAAGCAGTCGGGGGCTGGTTTCGAGCGGGTGAACATCTCCGCCGTCAGGATTCGCCCGACCAGTTCCTTCAGTTCCGGATGCACGGCATACACGCTCCGCATCTTCTGTCCGTTCGAGCTGGTCACAATCGCCGTCTTCACTCCCTGCTCACGCAGCTCACGCATGAAACCGGTCACTCCCGGCACGTATTCATACTTCATCTCTGCCTCATAGCGGTTCAAATCCTCCGTAATTTCCGCCTGCTCTTTCTCCATCCCGGCAAAATAACGGCTGAAAATCTGGCTCAAGGTCTGCCCCTTGATTATCTTGCCGAAAGCCTCGTACTCCGGATGATACTTCTTCCCCACCGCATCCCAGAAGACGGTATATTGCGGCTCGGTGTCCATCACCACCCCGTCGAAATCGAAAAGAGCGGCTATACATTTGGTTTTATCCATATCCAGTTTTACATTTAGTTTGATTTAACAGCACAAATTTCCGAAATATTCGTCCATCTTCCTAACTTTGCACCGCAATTTTAACGAAAGAATACACAAAATGAACGCAAACAATCCGCACGTGCTGGGAGAAGCACCTATAGGGAAACTGCTGTGGCAATACTCCATCCCCGCCATCATCGGCATGACACTGACCTCATTGTACAACATCATCGACAGTATTTTCATCGGTCACGGCGTGGGTGCCCTTGCCATCACCGCCCTTGCCATCAACTTCCCGCTGATGAACCTGCTGATAGCCTTCAGCACACTGGTAGGCGTGGGAGGCGCCACGCTCTCATCCATCCGTCTGGGGCAAAAAGACGTGCAGGGAGCCGAAGACATCCTGGGCAATGTCACCATCCTGTGCGTGGTCAATGCCGTCGTGTTCGGAAGCATCTCGCTCATCTTCCTCGACCCCATCCTGTACTTCTTCGGCGCCACCGAAGCCACCATCGGCTACGCACGCCAGTTTATGCAAGTCATCCTGATAGGCACGCCCGTATCGTACGTGATGATCGGACTGAACAACATCATGCGCGCCACGGGCTATCCGCGGAAAGCGATGCTCTCGTCGATGCTCACCGTAGGGTGTAACGTCGTCTTCGCGCCGCTCTTCATCTTCTGGCTCGAATGGGGGATGCGGGGTGCCGCACTGGCGACCATCCTCTCGCAGTTCGTCGGCATGATATGGGTGCTTCACCACTTCTGCAGCCGGTCCAGCTACATCCGGTTCCAGAAACGGCGCCTGCGGCTGAAGAAAAAAATCATCCTCAACGTGTTCAGCATCGGCATGTCGCCCTTCGTAATGAACGTGTGCGCCTGCTGCATCACCATCTTCATCAACAGCAGCCTGCTGAAATACGGAGGCGACCTCTCCATCGGCGCATTCGGCATCCTGAACCGCATCCAGATGCTCTTTGTGATGATTGTAATGGGTATCACGATGGGGATGCAGCCCATCACCGGATACAATTACGGGGCAGGACATTACCAGCGTGTGCGGCAGACACTAAGGCTGGGAATGACCGCCGCCGTTATCATCACCACCTGCGGCTTTGCCATCGGCGAACTGTTTCCGCGTGTGTTCGTAGGAATGTTCACCACCAATGACGAACTGACCCGCCAAGCCACCGTAGCGGTACGCTTCGGAGTAGCCGCCTTTGCCGTGGTGGGTGCGCAGATTGTCATCACCCAGTTCTTCCAGTCTATCGGGAAAGCCAAAATCTCCATCTTCCTCTCCCTCTCGCGCCAGCTGCTGTTCCTTCTTCCGGGACTTGCCCTGCTGCCTCTTGCCTACGGATTGGACGGCGTATGGCTCAGCATGCCCGTGTCCGACTTTCTTGCCTTCATCGTGGCAGTACTGATGCTCGGACACCATTACCGCACGAAAATGAGCGTAGGCAACTGAACCGAGGCATCCGAAGTGCTCCCAACGATTTTGGGAAACGCAGATTAACGCGGATTATTTTGATTTACTATTTTTCGATTTACGAGGTACGATTTAATGCTCAAATAGTAGATAGTAAATTGTCAAATCGTAAATTAAAATAATCTGCGTTTCAAAAAACACTGTGGTGAAATCCGCCTGTCAACTGAACAACAACATCAGATTAAGCACCGAAACCACCGCGGCGATGGTGTAGAGCACGAAGGTGCTCCAGCGCGAATTGGCGTACTCGCCCATCACACGCCGCGATGAGGTAAGCCCCACCTGCAGGAAGACGGTGAACGGAAGCTGCACGCTCAGCACCATCTGCGAAATAATCAGTCCCTGAAACGGGTCATTGATGAAAAAGATGACCAGCAACGCCACGCCTAATGAGAGGAGCACACCCAAGCGCGAATGGATATCCTTGATGTGATACGGCTCGCCGAACATCCCGGCAAAGATAGAACCTGCCGCCATCCCGCTTGTCACCGTCGACGAAAGCCCCGCCATCAGCAATGCCAAAGCAAAAATCGTACCCGCCTGATTGCCCAGCAAAGGGTCGAGCAACGATTTTGCCTGCTGCAACTCTTCCACCTGTACGCCCTGGGCAAAAAAGGTGGACGCCGCCAGCAGAATCATCGCACTGTTGATAGCCCAGCCCACGCCCATCGAAAAGAGTGTATCGTAAAACTCGTACTTCAGCAGCCGCCGGATGGAGCGGTCATCTCCTTTATTATATTCGCGGCTCTGCACCACCTCCGAATGGAGGAAAAGATTATGAGGCATCACCACCGCTCCCAGCACGCTCATGATGATAAGCAGGCTGCCCTGAGGGATGCTGGGCACCACCCACGAACGGGCGGCAAGAGGCCAGTCGATGTCCACCAGAAACAACTCGTAGAGGAAAGAAAGCCCGATGACCGACACAAAACCGATAATGCCACGCTCGATGCGCCGGTACGAATTAGTGAAAAGCAACACCACCACCAGCACCGTAGTGAGCAACGCGCCCCATACAATGGGCATCCCCACCAGCATCTGCAGGGCTATCGCTCCGCCCAATATCTCGGCAAGCGAGGTAGAGATAGAGGCAAGCACCGCACTGCCCAATATGGGGCGGGCAATCCAGCGGGGCACATAACGGTGTGCCGCCTCGCTCAGGCACAAGCCGGTCACGATGCCGAGGTGTGCCACGTTGTGCTGCAACACTATCAGCATCACCGTAGACAGGGTAACTACCCACAACAGGGTATATCCGAAATCAGAACCCGCGGCAAAGTTCGAAGCCCAGTTTCCCGGATCGATAAATCCTACGGTCACCAGCAGTCCGGGACCGATATACTTGAAGAAATCCAACCCGCCCAAATAGCGCTGGTGGTCTTTTCGTTTCAGTTCATTCAGTAGTTTTTTCAGCATAATAAAAAAGCATTTATAAGTTGACTAGTTGACTAGGTACCAGGCGACTAGGTTATAGATAGTTTTGCTTGCGTCAACAAGACTATTCAGAACCTAGTACCTAGTCAACTGGTACCTAGTCACCTAATCCCTGAAATCCAGCGTCAATTGCCTCTCGTCCTCTTTCCGCTTCGGCTTGGGAAGCAAGAGCCTGCGCACGCCCGCCGGTCCCAGCTCGTGGATGGTCTTGTCGGGAAGCTCACGGCACGTAATGAAAAAACGCGCTTTCTTCATCACCGCCCCCATCTGTTTCAACTCGTAGAAGCCGATGCGCGAGAAACGGCGCGACATCACAATCATCTTTGCCGACTTCACCCCGATGCCCGGCACGCGGAGCAACATCTCGTAGTCGGCACTCTGGATGTCGACCGGAAACAGCTCGGGATGCTTCAACGCCCACGCCAGCTTGGGGTCAATCTCCATATCCAGGTGGGGCGAAGCGTCGTCCACCAGTTCGTCTACCCTGAACTGGTAATACCGCAAGAGCCAGTCTGCCTGATACAAGCGGTTCTCGCGCACCAGCGGAGGCTGTTTCAGCAAGGGCAGGCGTTTGTCGTACGTGTTCACCGCCACATAACCCGAATAGTAAACCCGCTTCATCGTGGGCTGGCGGTAGAGCGCCGACGATACGCTGAGGATGTCCTTGTCGGTCTCGTCGGTGGCACCCACAATCATCTGCGTGCTCTGTCCTGCCGGCACAAAACGCGGGGCATGGCGGTGCAGCTTGCGCTCTTCCGCACTTTCCAGCACGCCCTGCTGAATGTACTTCATCGGCAAGTACACGCTACGATGGTCTTTCTCCGGAGCCAGCAGCTTCAGATTCCGCTCGGTAGGGATTTCCAGGTTCACGCTCATACGGTCGGCATACAGCCCCGCCTCGTGCACCAGTTCCTGACTGGCACCGGGAATACTCTTCAAGTGAATATAGCCGTTGAAACGGTGCTTCACCCGCAAGTCTTTCGCCACCCGCACCAGCCGCTCCATCGTATAATCTGGATTGCGCACCACGCCTGAGCTAAGAAACAACCCCTCGATATAATTGCGACGGTAAAACTCCATGGTCAATTCCACCAGTTCCGTCACCGAGAGCGTGGCACGCGGGATGTCGTTGCTCACCCGGTTGATGCAATAGGCACAATCGTAGATGCAATAGTTGGTCAGCATAATCTTCAGCAGGGAGATGCACCTTCCGTCCTCGGCAAAGCTATGGCAGATACCCACACCGCCCACGGTATTGCCCACACCGCCCTTCGTATTGCGGCGCACCGTCCCGCTCGACGCGCACGACACGTCATACTTAGCCGACTCGGCAAGCACCTTCAGTTTATGCAACACCTGTTCGTTCATCTCTTCCGTTATTTAGAATCATTTCAAATTCAAAGATAACAAGAGTTTCCCAGTTATGCAAACTTTTGCCAAGTTACTGTTCTTTATCCTGCTTTTTATCCCACAACACTGTCCACGTCCACATAGTAGTCTGAAGGATTGTTCCTATCCATGTAGACACGCACTTTCTTCTTAGGATTGATTTCATAACTTTCATACCAAAACGAAGCACTGCGAAATAAATGTATATGGCACTACCCCAAAAGATAAATTTCACTCATCTTGGTCATTATTCGGAAGTCCTCTGCGATGAAACACAACATCAGAGTCGTGTTCATTATCCTGAATCAAGAGGGCACAAGATTTATTTCCCTACCGACCTTGACATATCAGCTAAAAACATCATCGCCGATATGTTGATTTTTTAACGGACTATTGTAAAAACATTTGGCAAATAAATCAGTATCACAATATATAATCTGTGGTAAAAAAACAATCACAAAACACAGACAACCTGTTCAGGCAAATAGCCGCTCCGTATACGCCACTCCTGCGGATAAAGGTTATTTGCCCGATTGCCTATATTCTTGACTAATCCCAAAACCATTCCTTTATACCTTATTAATATATAGCCCTTAGGCATATCCGAAGGCAAAACTACCGATTCTTTCCGCAAATAAGCGATTGCCTGTTCATAGTTTACTTCTACAGAAGAAAATACGTCTTCACGACAAACAGACATTGCCAAAGAATGAGACGGTATCAAATCTTTTCCCTTGACTTCTGCTACCTGAATACCTCCATAAACCACATGCATTGTATCACGAAGCCGTTCATATATTTCCTGATAAGCCACCGGGAAAGCTGTTATTTTATTTTGACCGGCCACAAACGAATAGTCATCCGCCTGTTTCACCCATGCCTTGGCCTCTTTAGGTACAACCGACGGCTTACTTTTACCTCCCTTGCCCCGTCTTTCTCTATAAAGCTTGCCGCATGGGGCTGCATCCGTTTCTCCCGACTTGCGCAAGACCGCCATAAACAATCCCTCGCCTTCGGTGTGGTGAGGCAGGAAACGATAGACAGGGAAATCTTTTCCAGCCAAATTGCCGGAAATGTTCCATCCGGGCTGCACTTCTACCGGAAGAACTTCCGCCCCCAGTTCCTCGGCGATCCATGCCACATTGTCCTCGTTTTCCTCCCGATTGTACGTACACGTGCTGTACACCAACAACCCGCCGGGCTTCAGGCAATGCCAGATATCACGCACAATGCGGCGCTGGCGTTGCCAACATAGCGTCACATTCTCCACACTCCACTCTTCTACCGCCACGGGGTCTTTCCGGAACATGCCTTCGCCCGAACAGGGCACATCGGTTAGGACAACATCGAACAACTCGCCCAACGGTGCAAAGTCCGCAGGGTCATTATTCAAGACTACCGTACCGGGATGCCCCCACTTCGTCACATTTTCCGCCAGCACCTGCACCCGGTTGCGCATCACTTCATTCGCCACCAGCAGGCTTCCTTCGGGCAAGACCGAACGTGCCAGCGTAGACTTTCCTCCCGGAGCGGCGCAAAGGTCGAGCATCACCACCGGCTCGTGCACATATTGCGTCAAGACCTGCTCGAGAAACATCGAGGAAGCTTCTTGCACGTAATAGCATCCGGCATGAAACAAAGGGTCGAACGTGAATGTAGGACGGGAAGCCAAGTAATAGCCCGACCCGCACCACGGCACCTGACGCCCGCTGGCAGGCACGGCATCCGTCTTCAAACGGTTCATACGAATACTGACCGGAGGTTCCTTGGCAAGCGTTTCACGAAAAGCGGCAAACTGCCCTTCACCCAGCAAGCCACCCGTCCGGGTTATAAAATCGACAGGAAGATTCATAAGCATCTATTATAATAATGAACGGCAAATTTAAATAAAAATCGCGAGATTATCCTCAATACCGGAGAGGATTCAAGCATGCGTTTTGACAAACATAAGTGAGTCGGCCGTTTCACATAAGTAACTCGCGCATTTCACCTAAGTGAGTCAGCCCTCTCACTTATGTTCGTTTGCGAGAGCTTTTGGGCAATCTTTGAAAAAGAATGTTTGCGCATTCGGCCGAATCTGATTACCTTTGCCCAAATTTCAAGCAAACACGACAAGAATGAAACAATACTTAGACCTACTCAGACGCATCCGCACCGAAGGCGTGCAAAAGCATGACCGTACGGGAACGGGCACCATCAGCATATTCGGACACCAAATGCGCTTCAACCTTGCGGACGGATTCCCGCTGGTGACTACCAAGAAACTGCATCTCAAGTCCATCATCCACGAACTGCTTTGGATGTTGAGCGGAGACACCAACGTGCATTACCTGCAAGAAAACGGCGTGCGCATCTGGAACGAATGGGCGGACGCGGACGGAAACTTAGGACACATCTACGGATACCAATGGCGCTCATGGCCCGATTACGAAGGAGGGGTTATCGACCAGATAGCGGAAGCCGTAGAGACCATCAGACACAATCCCGACTCGCGGAGGATTATCGTCAACGCATGGAACGTGGCGGACCTGAAAAACATGAACCTGCCGCCTTGCCACATGTTCTTCCAATTTTACGTGGCGGACGGAAAGCTGAGCCTGCAAATGTACCAGCGCAGTGCCGATTGTTTTCTGGGCGTACCGTTCAACATCGCCTCGTATGCCCTCCTGCTCCAAATGATGGCGCAAGTGACGGGACTGGAAGCCGGTGAGTTCATCCATACGTTAGGCGACGCGCACATCTACCTGAACCACTTGGAACAAGTAGACCTGCAACTGACCCGTGAGCCTCGCCCGCTCCCGAAAATGAGATTGAACCCGGACGTAAAGGACATCTTCGGCTTCAAATATGAAGACTTCGAACTGACCGATTACAATCCGTGGCCACATATCGCAGGAAAAGTATCTGTATAAACCATACTCACCATGATTACCATCATCGCAGCTATCAACAAAAACCGGGGACTCGGTTTCGAGAACAAATTGCTTTATTGGTTGCCCAATGACCTGAAACGCTTCAAGGCATTGACCACGGGACACACCATCATTATGGGACGAAAGACTTTCGAATCGTTTCCGAAAGGGGCATTGCCCAACCGGAGAAACATCGTACTAAGCAAAGGTGACCACAACTTTCCGGGTGCCGAATGCTTTCACTCGCTGGAAGAAGCCCTGATGCATTGCTGCAAAGAAGAAGACATATATATTATAGGTGGAGCCGGCTTGTATGCCGAAGCCTTGGCTATCGCCGACCGGCTTTGCCTGACCGAAATAGAAGATGACAAGAAAGAAGCGGACGTATTCTTTCCGGAAATCGACACGACCCACTGGAAAGTGGTGAACCGGGAAACGCATTCCGTTGACGAAAAGCATGCCTACGCATACAGTTTCGTAGATTATGAGAGAGGTTAACTAGATCCATCCGCTGTAAGATTAATAATCTTCAGGCTGCAAGATTATTAATCTTACAAGCGGAAGATTATTAATCTTACACCAGACGAAGTTATCCGGTCTTTCCCGATGGCACACTCCTTTTGGGAATTCCATTTTTCGATTTCAACACTGCGCTTAATCTGCACTTCGGCTCTCTTGCCATTGACCGTGATGCGCATACAGATGGGGGCTTCCCCGTTTTTGAGGAGCTTTGATTTCTTCAGAAAGAAGAGTACCGTAAAATAGTTTCTTTGCATTGCCATACCTGCATATTTTTTAGGGTGTAAAAATACTGTTTTATCAGGTAGTTGCAAGTTTGCAAAACACAGAAAATCAGATAAGTATGATACAAATAGGTGGACTTTGTTCCGATGGAAATCAAGTCCACCTATTTCACCTGTTTTTATTGCCCCATTTTGCCCCGAAATGCAGGTGGGAGATAAAAGAAAAACCGCTGATAATGATTGATTATCAGCGGTTTTCGTTGTTTTACCATTTGATTAAGTGATCCGCTTGGGGCTCGAACCCAAGACCCCAACATTAAAAGTGTTGTGCTCTACCTGCTGAGCTAGCGAATCAAACCTGTTTGCCATCATTCCTGATTGCGTGTGCAAAGGTATAACTTTTTTCCGAATCTGCAAAGGATTCTTCAAAAAAAGTACAAATATATTGCCTTTTTGGCTAAATATTCCTCAATAAAATGCCTGACAAATTGATTAGTTTTCGATTTTTCCCTACATTTGGCAAGATATTTGTAACGTTTCTGACGAAACCATATGATTTAAAGAATATAACACTTATGATGTACTGGATTTTATTTATTGCCATTTCCCTTATCAGTTATTGGGTACAGGCTAACTTGAAACGAAAGTTCGACAAGTATTCACACATTGCGCTAACCAATGGAATGACAGGCAAAGAGGTTGCTGAAAAAATGCTACGCGACAATGGCATCTACGATGTCCGGGTTACCAGCACACCGGGTATGCTCACCGACCATTACAATCCTGCCAACAAAACCGTCAATCTCAGCGAAGGGGTCTATAACACGTGCAGTGTAGCCGCAGCAGCCGTAGCCGCACACGAATGCGGACACGCCGTACAACACGCACGGGCCTACGCTCCGCTTCAGATGCGTTCGGCGCTAGTACCCGTGGTGCAGTTCTCTTCTTCCATCGTGCAATGGGTGTTATTGGCAGGAATGTTCCTCATCAATACGTTCCCCCAACTGATGCTTATCGGCATCTGCCTTTTTGCGATGACCACGTTGTTCAGCTTTATCACCTTGCCGGTAGAAATCGATGCAAGCCGACGTGCCCTGGTATGGCTGAAAGGGGCAGGCATCACCAATGCCTATAACCAGACTCAGGCTTTCGATGCCTTGAAATCGGCGGCATATACCTACGTAGTGGCTGCATTGGGGTCGCTTGCCACATTGATTTACTACGTGTCGATTTTCACCAACCGCCGCTAGTAAAGATATTTTGCGAGTTCCTATTTTGCCTTTTACAAATTACGGCTGCTTATGGCTACAAAATGGTAATCAGTAAATGGTAAATGATAAAGGTTTTTTCCGTAATTTTGCGACCACAAACTTTTAAAACCGATTTATTATGGCAACAAAACCAGGCATTCCGAAAGGAACCAGAGACTTTTCGCCCGTGGAAATGGCGAAACGTAATTATATATTCGATACCATCCGCAAGGTATTCCACCTCTATGGGTTCCAACAGATAGAAACCCCCTCTATGGAAAACCTTTCTACGCTGATGGGCAAATATGGCGAAGAAGGAGACAAACTGCTCTTCAAGATACAAAACTCGGGAGACTACTTTTCGGGACTTACCGATGAGGAGCTGCTCTCACGCAACGCGGCCAAGTTGGCAAGCAAATTTTGCGAAAAAGGCTTACGCTATGACCTTACCGTTCCTTTTGCCCGCTACGTGGTAATGCACCGCGAAGAACTGACATTCCCTTTCAAACGCTTCCAAATTCAGCCCGTATGGCGTGCCGACCGACCGCAGAAGGGACGTTACCGGGAATTTTACCAATGTGACGCCGATGTAGTGGGAAGCAACTCACTCCTGAACGAGGTAGAACTGGTGCAGATGATTGATACCGTATTCACCCAATTCGGTATCCGTGTCGCCATCAAGATAAACAACCGCAAAATCCTGAGCGGTATAGCCGAAATCATCGGCGAAGCGGACAAGATAGTAGACATCACCGTAGCCATCGACAAGCTGGACAAAATCGGACTAGACAATGTCAATGCCGAACTTGCCTCAAAAGGTATCCCACAAGAAGCTATCGACAAGCTTCAGCCCATTATCCAGCTGAGCGGAACAAACGAAGAAAAGCTCGACACCCTGAAACAGGTGCTCGCCGCCAGCCAGACAGGAATGAAAGGCATCGAAGAAAGCGAGTTTATCCTGAAGACACTTGCCGGACTGAATATCCGTTCGGAAGTGGAACTTGACCTCACTCTGGCACGCGGCCTGAACTATTACACGGGTGCCATCTTCGAAGTGAAAGCCCTTGACGTACAGATAGGAAGCATCAGCGGAGGCGGACGATATGACAACTTGACAGGTGTATTCGGCATGGAAGGTGTATCGGGCGTAGGCATCTCATTCGGTGCCGACCGTATTTATGACGTTCTGAACCAGCTCGACCTGTATCCGAAAGATGCATCGGCTGGCACACAAGTGTTGTTCGTTAATTTCGGTGAAGCAGAAACTGCTTATGTACTTCCGATTCTCGCGAAAGTGCGTGCGGCAGGCATCTCTGCCGAGATTTATCCCGACAGTGCCAAGATGAAGAAACAGATGAGCTACGCCAATGCCAAAGCGGTCCCTTTCGTAGCCATCGTGGGTGAAAACGAAATGCAGGAAGGCAAAGTGACACTTAAGAATATGGCGACCGGAGAGCAGGCTTTGATCACTCCGGACGAGTTGATTGCCTCTTTCTGATAAAGTTGACAAGGTAACAAGTTGACGAGTTGACAAGGTTTTAGAAAATACCAGTAGATAAAAGGAGTCAGAAGGAGTTAAATGCCAATAGCACAAAAGTATTGGCTTCCAACTCCCTTTAACTCCTTGCCGGCTAAATGCGGACATTCATTTCACACACCATCCGGTTGATGCCAGCACGACTATTTAAAGCCTTGTAGCCCAGTCATCTCGTTACCTCATCGCTTGAAACTTTCAATTGCTTTTTCGGTGTAATCCCCAACTCTTTCAGCATCTCCGCCTGGCGGATGACGTTGCCTTTTCCTTCCGAAAGTTGTCCCAATGCCGTGTCGTATGCCGAAGAAGCCGCTTTCAGCGTATCCCCTATCCGTTCGAAAGTCTCGGTAAACCCTACCAGCTTCTCATAAAGTGCAGTGCCACGACGCACAATTTCCTGAATGTTCTTCTCCTGATATTCCCGCTTCCACAGGTCGAGTGCCAACCGGAGCGCAGCTATCAAGTTGGTAGGACTCATCAGCACCACCTTCTTGCGGTAGGCATAGTTCCACAGGTCAGGGTCCGCCTGCAGGGCAAGCACATAGGCAGGCTCGTTGGGGATGAACATCATCACGAAATCCAGCGAGGCGATGTCGTAGCGCGAATAATCCTTACGGCTCAGCTCGTCGATGTGGGCACGTACCGATGTCAGGTGCGCCTTGAGCAGACGCTCCTGCTCCTCGCGGTCTTCGCTTACCACATAAGCGGCGTAAGCGGTGAGCGACACCTTCGAGTCGATGATTACGCGGCGGTTATCGGGATACATCACCAGCACATCAGGCTGGAGCCGCTGCCCTTCTTCGTTGCGTACAGGATTCCCCTTCTCATCTTTCAAGAACTCTTGGCGGAAATATTCCTCGCCCTCACGCAGTCCTGAGTTTTCCAGAATGGTTTCCAACACCATTTCCCCCCAATTACCCTGCATCTTCGAGTCTCCTTTCAGTGCACGGGTCAGGTTGTTGGCATCATCGCTGATTTGCTTGTTCAGCTGCACCAGCTCCTTGATGCGGTCTTCCAGCGAGAAACGTTGTTTCGATTCTTTGTCATAAACCTCTTCCACCCTATGCCTGAACTCCTTCAGATTGTCACCCAAAGGCTTCAGCAAGGCTCCCAAGCTTTCTGCGCTCTGGCGGTTGAATGCCTCAGCGCGCTGGCGGAGTATCTTGTCGGCTAAGGTTTCAAACTCCAGTGCCGAGCGTTTGTGCAGGTCTTCCATCTCGCGCTTCTGCTCTGCCAGCCTTTCTTCGGAACGGCGGCGTTCGGCTTCTATCAATTCGTGAGCGTGCATTTCCTGCATCTTCAGCTGTACTTCCAGTGTCGCACCTTTCCGCGATGCAAGCAGCCAGCCTGCCACGCATCCCACGACAAGCCCGATAATCAAATATAGTATTTCCATACAAACAAGTTTTTTTACGGAGAACAAAGATAACAATTTCATTACAATCGTTACAATTGTTACAATTACAGTTAATCGAAAATCGTTTTCGAGTCATCCGGAATGAAAAAGAAAGAATTATCTATTTATATACTATATTATATATAATATATATAATATAAATTTTATAGCCACTTTTATCCTGTACGAATAAAACCGTTTTAAAATAACTGTAATTGTAACAATTGTAACGCCCCCTTACAAAACTTACAAATGACAAATGCTACATTGAATTTTCAAAAGCCGGTGATACAATTGACGGCATTGTCATTTCTGCTGGAATTGTAAGGATGATAACCGTAAGGAGTTTAAATAAGTTTAAAGCGCTGCCGGGACTTAAGCCAACAACGCTGATTTTTGTGTACTTTCGCACTGATTTTTAAAAGTTCAGAACAATGGAATTAAAAAGGAGCAAGGCAGAGTGGATGCGCCGCTATGCCAGTTTTGTCATTATTCTTTTTGTCATCGCCTTGGGCACCTCGTTGTCTATCCGCGCCAATCTCGGGTCATCACCTATATCCGCCCCACCCTATATCCTCTCGCTGATACCGGGGATGAAGATGACGATGGGCCAGCTCACCATCTGCATGCATGTGTTCTTCATCTTGATTCAGATGCTGCTCTTGCGCAAGGATTTCGAGAAACGCCAGTACACCCAGATTTTGGTTTCTTTCCTTTTCGGTTTCTACACCGACCTCACCATGTGGCTCACCGCGCCGCTACAGGTGCCTTTCGAGCTCAATCCGGTGGCAGGTTACCCGTTGCGTTTCATCGAACTGCTCGCCGGAGGTGCCATATTGGCATTCGGCATCGCCTGCGAGGTGCGCTGCGACTCGTTGATGCTTGCCGGCGAAGGGCTTCCGCTTGCCATCTCCCGTTTTCTCAGAAAAGATTTCGGCAAGGTGAAAATCTGTTCCGACACCTGCTTAGTATGCATCGGCACCGTTTTCATGTTCGTCTATTTCGGGCACTGGAGCTGGAAGATGGTGGGCGTAGGCACGTTGGTATCCATGTTCTACGTCGGAATCATGGTACGGGTATTCTCGCCTCACCTCCAGTGGTTAGACCTGATTTTCATCCCCAAAGGCGAGCGCCGGAAAGCTGCCCCACAAACCAGCGACAAGTGGAGAGGCAACCACGTCATCACCATCGCGCGCATGTACGGGAGCGGAGGCGATGCCATCGGTGCGGAAGTGGCACGCCGTCTGGGATGCCCCTGCTACAACCGCCAGCTCATCGACCAGACGGCACAACAGATGGGATATTCCGCCGACTTCGTGGCACAGAACGAGCAAACCCTTTCCACCTCCCGCCTGTGGGAAATGATATTTGCCGACAGCGGCATACCGGCATCCATGAACCCCTCGAAAGAAGACGCCATCTACGTCAGCCAGAGCCGGACTATCCGCGGGTTGGCGCACAAAAGCCCTTGCGTCATCATCGGCAGGTTAGGAAACTGGATTTTGCGCGATGACCCGCACGTGCTCCGTGTCTTCATCATGTCGGGACGGGACTTTGCGGTCAAGCAGCTTGCCGACAAACTCCACCTTTCGGCAACAGATGCCGCCAGAAAAATCGAACAGGTCAACACCGGACGTGCCAACCACTATTGGCACTACACCGGCAAGCAATGGACCGACATCAATGGCTACGACCTGATTATCAACACCGAGCGGACCGGAATCGATGGAGCCGTAGACATGATTCTGCGTGCCGCAAGGCAGATAGCCTGAACCGGCAAGGCATATAAGTGCGCCGCCCGATGTACCTATATGCATCTGTCCACGCAGCTATGTGGCAGACATCATGCTGACAGAATGTCAGAAAAACACTTTGGCACGGTTTTGGTAGAGAGAAAGGTGGCTTGCATGGACAAGCCCGATAGAATTTAATGAATAACGTATAAAAATATAAACATTATGAACATTAAACCATTAGCAGACAGAGTGCTAATTCTTCCGGCACCTGCAGAAGAAAAGACAATCGGTGGCATCATCATCCCCGATACAGCAAAAGAAAAACCGTTGCAAGGTGAAGTTGTAGCCGTAGGCAATGGCACAAAAGACGAAGAAATGGTCCTGAAAGCAGGCGACCAAGTATTATATGGCAAATATTCGGGCACAGAAATCGAACACGACGGTGTAAAATACCTGATTATGCGTCAAAGCGATGTGCTCGCCGTACTCAATTAATAATGAATAATGAACAATTAAAAACGAAGAATCATGGCAAAAGAAATACTTTTCAATATTGATGCCCGCGACCAGTTGAAGAAAGGCGTGGACGAACTGGCAAATGCCGTAAAAGTGACACTGGGTCCGAAAGGACGTAACGTCATCATCGAAAAGAAATTCGGTGCTCCGCAAATCACGAAAGACGGTGTAACCGTAGCAAAAGAAATCGAACTGGCAGACGCTTTCCAGAACACCGGCGCACAGTTGGTGAAATCTGTAGCTTCGAAAACCGGCGACGATGCAGGCGACGGTACAACTACTGCAACCGTACTGGCTCAGGCTATCGTAGGCGTAGGACTGAAGAACGTAACCGCCGGTGCCAACCCGATGGACTTGAAGCGTGGTATCGACAAAGCCGTAGCGAAAGTCGTTGAATGCATCAAGGCTCAGGCTGAAACCGTAGGCGACAACTATGACAAGATAGAACAAGTAGCTACTGTATCTGCCAACAACGACCCGGTTATCGGTAAACTGATTGCCGACGCTATGCGTAAGGTTTCGAAAGACGGTGTCATCACCATCGAAGAAGCCAAAGGTACCGACACCACCATCGGCGTTGTAGAAGGTATGCAGTTCGACCGTGGATATCTGTCTCCTTACTTCGTAACGGATACAGAAAAGATGGAATGCGTAATGGAACGTCCGTACATCCTGATTTACGATAAGAAAATCAGCAACCTGAAAGACTTCCTGCCTATCCTCGAACCTGCCGTACAGAGCGGACGTCCTTTGCTGGTTATCGCAGAAGATGTAGATAGCGAAGCCTTGACCACATTGGTTGTCAACCGCTTGCGTGGCCAGTTGAAGATTTGTGCCGTTAAGGCTCCGGGCTTCGGCGACCGTCGTAAAGCCATGCTGGAAGATATCGCTATCCTGACGGGTGGTGTTGTCATCAGCGAAGAAAAGGGTTTGAAACTGGAACAAGCCACTATCGACATGCTGGGTAGCTGCGAAAAAGTTACCATCACGAAAGAAAACACAACCATCGTGAACGGTGCCGGTGACAAAGACAACATTTTGGACCGTATCAACCAAATCAAGGCTGAAATCAAGAACTCTACTTCCGACTATGACAAGGAAAAACTTCAGGAACGTCTTGCCAAATTGTCGGGCGGTGTAGCCGTGCTTTACGTAGGTGCAGCCAGCGAAGTGGAAATGAAGGAAAAGAAAGACCGTGTAGACGATGCTTTGTGCGCGACACGTGCGGCTATCGAAGAAGGTATCGTTCCGGGCGGTGGCGTAACCTACATCCGTGCCATCGATGCACTGGAAGGCTTGAAGGGTGACAATGCCGATGAAACCACCGGTATCGAAATCATCAAACGTGCCATCGAAGAACCGTTGCGCCAGATTGTTGCCAACGCCGGCAAGGAAGGTGCAGTAGTTGTTCAGAAAGTACGTGAAGGCAAAGGTGACTTCGGCTACAATGCACGCACAGACGTTTACGAAAACCTGCATGCCGCAGGCGTGGTAGACCCTGCCAAGGTAACCCGTGTAGCATTGGAAAATGCGGCTTCTATCGCCGGTATGTTCCTGACTACAGAATGTGTCATCGTAGATAAGAAAGAAGACAAGCCCGAAATGCCGGCACCCGGAATGGGAGGCATGGGTGGCATGATGTAATATATCTCTTACCCGATAAAAAGAAAGCGGGGGTACGTAAAAGTGCCTCCGCTTTTTTTGTGTTTTTCACTGAACCGCAGATTAACGCAGATTTTCGCAGATAATATTGCAAGAAAGACTCTGTAAAAATAAAATAATCCGTGAAAATCTGCGTTAATCTGCGGTTTTCTTCGTACTTTTAGGGACACGAAACTTAAACCTGAAAGCTTATGACGAAAGAAGAATTGATGCGCAAAGCTATAGAACTGTCGGTACGCAATGTAGCCGAAGGAGGAGGCCCCTTTGGAGCCGTCATCGCACGCAACGGGGAAATCATCGCCACAGGTACCAACCGAGTAACCTCCGACCACGACCCTACCGCCCATGCCGAAGTAAGCGCCATCCGTGCCGCTTGCCGGAAACTGGGGACATTCGACCTGAGCGGATGCGAAATCTACACCTCGTGCGAACCTTGCCCCATGTGTCTGGGAGCCATCTATTGGGCGCATCTGGACCGCATGTATTACGGAAACGACAAACACGATGCCGCCCGTATCGGATTCGATGACGCATTCATCTACAAAGAACTGGAACTGAATCCTGAAGACCGCCGCCTGCAAGCGGAACGCCTCTTGCCCGAAGAAGCCCTCAAAGCTTTCACCGACTGGGAAAATAAAACGGACAAAACAGCGTACTAATGATTAATGTGCTAATGTGGCAATGTGCTAATGTGGCAATGTGCTAATGTGGCAATGTGCTAATGTGGCAATGTGCTAATGTAACAATGCGATAATGTGGCAATGTGACAATGTGGCAATGTGATAATGTGGCAATGTGATAATGTATTCTCACATTAGCACATTATTCATTAGCACATTATTCATTAGCACATTAATCATTATTCATTAGCACATTAACAAAAAAGGTTGCAAAGCTCTACGCCCTGCAACCTCCATTATTCATTCCATTTTCATTTACTTTTTACTACATTCAAAAAAATCCTAATCTTCTGTCAACGTGTCATGTCTTCCCAGATACGCACATTGTTGTTCTTCATTTCCAGAAGACCTGTTACAAGAATTTTTTTCATCCTTTTAAGCATACTAGTTATCCTGTTTTTATGTTTTACGACACAAAAATACAGGTTTACGACATATGTTATTATATTTAAAAGCAGTTTTTCGCATTCTTCTCGCAAATTCTTGATATAAATCAAAAGACGTTGATTTTTCTTGGAAACTATACCATCAAATAAAAAAAGATTTAAAAGCCAATGAATGTCGGGATTAATTCGTAACTTAACCCTCGAAAACAACAAATATACACCTTTATGGTAGACATCTATTGCAAAAACAACAATTCCACCCAAAGTTTTCCCGAAGGGAGCAGTTTGCTCGACATCTATAACGGTTTCGGACTGGATATGCCTTATGGCGTGGTAAGCGCCAAGGTAAACAATAAAGTAGAAGACCTGAACTTCAGAGTATACTATAATAAGGATGTCGAGTTCCTCGACATCACAAATCCTTCAGGAATGCGCACTTACTTCCGCTCGTTGTGTTTCATTCTGGTCAAGGCGGTAGAAAAACTCTATCCTCAAGGAAGCATCTCGCTGGAGCATCCTGTATCAAGAGGTTATTATTGCGATTTGCATCTGGACCGTTCCATCGGACTAGACGATGTGATTCGCATCAAGCAGAAAATGCAGGAAATCATTGCAGCAGACATCCCTTTCCAGCGCATCGAGTGCCACACCAGACAAGCGGCCGAAATGTTCCTCCAGCACGGGATGATGGACAAGGCAAAACTCCTCCGCAGCTATGACCAGTTATACACATTTTACTATCGGCTGGGAAACACGACGGATTGCTATTACGGAAGCCTCGTCCCCAGCACCGGATACATCCGTTTGTTCGACATCGTAAAATACTATGACGGACTACTCCTGCGCATCCCTAACCGGAAAGACCCTACCCGGCTGGAAGAAGTGGTAAAGCAAGAAAAAATGCTGGAAGTATTCCAAGAATACCATCGCTGGAACGAGATCTTAGGCATCGCCACCGTAGGCGATTTCAATATCGCGTGCCAGAAAGGGCTTGCCACCGAGCTGGTCAATGTATCCGAAGCACTTCAGGAAAAGAAAATCGTCCGCATCGCCGATGAAATCACCCACCGTGACCAGAACGGGGAACGTGTCAAACTGGTCCTGATTTCGGGACCGTCCTCATCGGGAAAAACCACCTTCAGCAAGCGCCTGAGCGTACAGCTCATCACCAACGGCATGCGCCCTTACCCTATCTCGCTGGACGATTATTTCGTGAACCGCGACGATACCCCGTTGGACGAAAACGGGAAGCACGATTTCGAATCATTCTATGCCCTCGACCTGCCTTTTTTCGAATCGCAATTACAAGATCTGATAGCCGGTAAAGAAATTGAACTTCCACGCTTCAACTTCGTGACAGGAAAACGGGAAATGAGTGGCAGGAAACTCCGTATCAATGACAACATGATTCTGATACTGGAAGGCATACACGCACTCAATCCCGAACTGACACGCCACATTCCGGAAGCGAACAAATTCAAAATCTATGTATCGGCACTGACCACTATCCAACTGGATAATCATAACTATATCCCAACGACAGACAACCGGCTCCTGCGCCGCATCATCCGCGACTCGAAATACCGGGGAAGCAGTGCCGAGGATACCATCAACCGGTGGGAAAGCGTACGTGCAGGAGAAGAAAAGTGGATTTTCCCTTACCAGGAATATGCCGATGCAATGTTCAACTCCGCCCTTCTGTTCGAGCTTGCCGTGCTGAAAGACTATGCCGAACCCCTCTTACGCAAAGTACCGAACAATTGTCCGGCGTATTCGGAAGCCAACCGCCTGCTTCGTTTTCTGGGCTATTTTACGTCTATCCCCGATAATCAGTTACCACCCACCTCGCTCCTTCGCGAATTCTTGGGTGGAAGCAGCTTCAGATATTAATTCCCGCAGTGTGCCACCGTGCCCACTGTGGTGAGAATATTAATTTTACACATACTTTAAAACGATGAACGAAAGAAAATACATATTCGAAGTGTGCGCCAATTCGGTAGAAAGCTGTCTTGCCGCACAAGAAGGAGGAGCCCAGCGCGTAGAACTGTGCGCCGGCATCCCCGAAGGAGGGACTACCCCTTCGTATGGTGAAATCAAGACCGCACGCCGGATGCTCGACATCCGTCTGCATGTCATCATCCGCCCAAGGGGAGGCGATTTCCTGTATTCTCCCATCGAAGCAGAAACAATGCTGGAAGATATCCGCACGGCACGTAAGGCTGGTGCCGACGGACTGGTGTTCGGATGTCTCACACCGGAAGGCAACATCGACCTGGCACTGATGCAAAAACTGATGGAAGCCAGCGGAGACACCCCTGTCACCTTCCATCGTGCCTTCGATCATTGCCAGAATCCTTACCGGGCACTTGATGAACTGGTATCATTGGGAGTGACACGCATCCTTACTTCGGGCCAGCAACCTACCGCCCCTCAAGGTGCCCCTCTTCTCAAAGACCTGCAAGTATATGCCAAAGAGCGCATCATCCTTCTTGCCGGATGTGGCGTGAACGAAACAAATATCCGAAAGCTGGCACAAGACACCAGCATCCGGGAATTCCATTTCTCTGCCCGCGAGCAAGTGAAGAGCCGTATGCTTTTCACCAATCCAGGAGTCACAATGGGAAGCAAAGATGCAGACGAATATACCCGCGATGTCACTACATCCCGACGGGTACGGGCTACAATTGAAGCATTATGCGGAACACCGTATGACTAATCATTCAGCCTGAAACGCCAAGCGCAACAACATGCAGGGTCTGTCACGTCGGGAAAGCATGAAATGCACTCGCACGAGATGCGCTCGTCAATGGTACGGGCGAAACCTGCATACTCTATCTCGCCTACTGGCTTGCAAGGATGGAAAGGCATTCCTTTCCGTTCGCGTGCCCGTTGCACCCGGCATTCACGGGTACGGTACACCAATGTTTTCCTTTCGGCATCCATGATGATATCCGCCTCGTTCAGATTCGCATAAAAACGGCATTGCAAGGCACGGGCAAGTCCTTCTAAGCCGGGCCGTTCGGGCAAGCCCAAGAACGCCTTGATGCGCTTGGCTTCAATCACGGTAAACCTCCGCCAAGCCTCGGCATCGTGATGCATCGCCTCGTCCATCCCACGCATCCGCTCTACCGACTGAAACCACACGCCGTCCATCGCCAGCCAGTTTTTCGAATAATCTTCTATCAACCGTATCAACTCTTCTTTGGATAGTGAAAGCAAAAATTCGTTTTTCATTATGCTTCTTTTTAATGAATCCCGCATCTTGCCAATTAACTTGTAGGGGCAGGGTTTGCCTGCCCGAAAACATCCACGTGGACGCATACGAGCGGGCGAACCCCACCCCTACATTGGCTAATTGCAGAATATATCAAAATAGTAAATAATGCCAATCAGGAGTTAAAAGGGAGTTATAGGAAGTTATCTTCCGCTGGGCGGGCTGGGAGTTAGATGCCAATACCCCTTGCACTGTTTTCAGAGAGACAGGGCTATTGGACTTTAACTTCTGAATGAAGTGATAACTCCTGTGCAACTTAACTACGTTTAACTCCTGATTCGTATAAATAGTAAATTATCAAATCGTAAATTGATTAATCTGTGGTGAAAACCAATCTTTTACAACCCATGAACCGTATGCAATAACTGGTCGCCCATGCCGATGGTATAGCCATGCGACTCGAATACCACACGGTTGAACGTATCGGCTACGATGAAAACCGGAAGACGGGTGCCAGCCTGAAGCTTCATCTCCTGCCGGATAGCGGCCTCTATGCTTCCGTCAGCATCAATACCGAAAACTACGGTCGAAGGCAAGCCTTCTATCGGAGCCGACTGATATTTCTCGTATGCGGCACGTGAGGGGAAAAGCAACACAATCTTCCGTCCCCATTTCTCCAGTTCCGAGGCTTTGGCGGCGATGTCCTTCAAGGCATGGTTGGTAGGCTCATCACCCACGCCTAAAATGCCCACAATGAAATAGCCCCTGCCCGTGGTGAGCAAAACCGAAGTCTCCCCGCCTTCCGGAGTCTGGAACTTGGATTCCGAATTGAAGCTGCCTATCACACTGACCGCCTCCTCACTCTCACGCATCACCAGTCCTGCATCGGTTTCCTTATCCTGCTCCACGCCAAAGAAAGACACTTGCGCCAGCACGCCTCCCTTAGCCAGACGGGTGCCGGACACCAGCATGTAATAGCCTGCCGGAACCGGGACCGGTTCTTTGAACAACTTGCTCCAAGGCTCGAAATCGGGATAAACCTGCAAGGCAAACCCTTCTCCATCGAAACGGGACAAGGAGAAATGGCGTGCATACGACGGGTCACCCAGACGGGGTATCGGCGTATAGTCCAGCTTCAGCGTGCCTTCCGCCACTTGTTCCGAACGTCCGCTTTCGAAATCTACCGCTACGTCCTTATCGTTCTCCTTATATAATACATATCCCGTCACACGGTCTATCCATGCGGGAATGCCGAGCGAACGTGCCACCGCTACAAAGAACGTGTTCCGCGAAGTCCGGTCTGCCATACGGCTTTTCCATACCCCTTCGGGAGAAATCACCGTACCCACCGTGCACAAGTCATCCCGGAGCGTCAGGCTATCCTTGCACCATTCCACCAGTTCCAAAGGTTTCTCGCGGAAACGGGCGGCATCCGTTTCGGGTATCTCACGCTGGAAGAACGAACGGTAAGGAGTCAGCATTTCGTATCCGATGCGCGGAGCCAAGACCGTAGCCACATCCGCCAGCGAATCCGTATGATACAGATGGTCGTCCAGCACGCTTGCCTCCGCATCGCGCAAGTCTTTCTCGGCAAGTGTGCCCAGCAAATCCAGCGCACGACTCCGCATCTCCCGTCCTGCCGCTTCTTTCAAGAAAGCCTCTATCTCCGAAGCGTTTCCGCGCGAAGCCACGATATAGGGTGCAACCGCTTCTGCTTCATATCCCGTTTCCGAGGCAAAGGCACGAATCGCGTCCGCACTGGGGAAGGAAGCGATATACGCATGGCGGATGGAGTCTTCCCGGTTGAAACGGATATCGTTCTCAGCGCGTTGCTCCGGCGTGACTTCCGGAAGTGTCGGGTCACCTGCGGGAGGAACGATGTCAAGCGAGAACGAAAGCGTGTCGCCTACCTGATGTTCGAGCCGGAGTTTTACTTCCTTGTCTTTTCCGAAAGACACTTTCTGTATTCCGAACGCACGGCCTTTCACCGCCAGCACCACCATATCTCCCAGTCCGGCGGAAAGGCTTGCCCGTCCGTCCGCACCTGTCTTCTGGGATGAAACCGGATAAAACTCCGCATAGTTATAGATGCCAAAGCGCACGCAAGCATCTCCGACGGGCTTCCCGTCGATATCCGTTACGAGTACTGTTACCGGTGCGTTCTGCGCATAGTTTCCTATCACATTTATTTCGGTATAATTGGCGGTGGTGCGCATCACCTCTTCCGGTCCCTCGTAATAGCCGAACACCTTGGTATGCATCAGCATGCCGCGGCTTGCCGGCTCGTTGAACCAGCCCAAATTAAGCACCGGCTCAGGCTCGCACGCTCCCAGGAAATACCATTTCCCGTCTACCCAAGCCTCTACCCACGCATGATTGTCGTCGGTATGTGCCCAGCGGGGCGTATAGACCTGCCGTGCCGGAATGCCCACCGAGCGGAGCGCAGCCACAAGGAAAGTAGACTCCTCTCCACAACGTCCGTAAGCCGTCCGCACCGTGGCAAGGGGCGAACTGGTACGCGCGTCCGAAGGCTGGTAATTCGCCTTCTCGTGGCACCAATGGTTTACTTCGAGTACGGCATCATACATAGACAAGCCCTCCAGGCGTGGCATCAATTCATCATGAAACACCATACGGGAACGGTCGAGCGCCTCATTATTCACCCGCACCGGAAGAACGAAGTGCCGGAACACCTCATCCGGAATCGATTGTCCCCAGGCCGTCTCCTCGCGTGTGGCGAACGAGCTTCGGACGTTCTCCAAATAAAACTCACCGGAATAATCGGTCACATCTCCTACCGGCATATAGGCATACAAAAACATCAGGGCATCCCGCTCATCGGATGTCAATCCTTCATCATCGAACACACCGAAGAAATCCCCTTGTGAGAACAAAGCCTTTTTCTCTTCGAAATCCGCCTTCACTTGCTTCTCGAACGGAGATGTACATGCAGACAATAATGCACATAGCATACCGACACAAACTAATTTTCTCATAAGTCTTGCTTTTTATATTCCTCATTTCACAAAAACAACCTGTAGGGGCAGGGGTTGCCTGCCCTTGCTTTACTTACCCTTCCCAATTCGCCACGCAGTGCGTGACCAATCTTGTAGGGGCGTATCGCATACGCCCTGAATACATCTACGCAGATTAGTGGACGCATACGGGCGTATGCGATACGCCCCTACATAGATGTTTCCCCGTCACACTGGATTTGCAATCCGCATCATCAACAAATGGCTCCGGATTGCAAATCTGGCATGACTGAACAAAGATAAAGAAAAAACGATTCATTCTCAAATTTATTTCCTACCTTTGCGAAAGTTAATCAAATCCGGCTTATGGCAATACATTCAAGTCAAGTACAGACACAGACACAGCAACAAGTACAAACCTTGTCGCCCCAACAGATTTTAGCGGTCAAATTACTGGAACTCCCTACGGTAGAACTGGAAGAGCGCGTCCACGCGGAACTTCTGGACAATCCGGCACTGGAAGAAGGCAAGGAGCCTTCTGGAGATGACCTGCACGGCGATGAGGGGGAAGACTATGCCACCACCGACCAGGACGGCGAGCCCAACACCGATTATGGAGAAGATCTCTCATTGGGTGACTATCGTACCGAAGATGACATCCCCGACTACAAACTACAAGAGAACAACCGCTCAAAAAACGATACTCCCGAAGACATACCCTTCTCGGACAACGTCTCTTTTTATGAAACCCTGAAAGAACAGCTTGACATGCAAGCCCTGACACCCGAAGAAAAGCAATTGGGAGAATACCTTATCGGTTCACTCGACGATGACGGGCTTTTGCGGAAAAGCATTGACTCCATCATCGACGAACTTGCCATCTACCAAGGCATCAGCACCACACCCGAAGAAGTAGAACACGTCTTGTCTGTCATCCAGGACTTCGACCCCGCCGGAATCGGAGCAAGAAACCTGCAAGAATGCCTGCTCCTGCAAATCAGACGGAAAGAAGACTCACCCTTGAAACAAATCGAATACAACATTATCGACAAATGTTGCGATGACTTCACCAAAAAAAACAAAGACAGAATCTTACAAAGACTGAACATCACTGAAAAACAATACAACGATGCTGTAGCAGAACTGGTAAAACTCAATCCGCGTCCTGGAAGCTCAATGGGAGAAGCCATCGGGAAAAACCTGCAACAAATCATTCCCGACTTCATCGTTGAAACCGAAGACGACGGCACCATCAGCCTCAGCCTCAACAACCACAACGTACCTGAACTCCGGCTGAGCCGCGAATTCACCGACATGCTGGACGAGCATACGCGCAACAAAGCGAACCAAAGCAAGGAATCGAAAGATGCCCTCCTGTTCTTGAAACAAAAAGTAGACGCAGCACAAAACTTCATCAATGCCGTAAAACAACGCCAACAAACCCTGATGAGTACCATGCAGGCAATTATCGACCTGCAACGCCCCTTCTTCCAGGAAGGAGACGAATCGCTCCTCCGCCCGATGATACTGAAAGACGTGGCAGAACGTACCCATCTGGATATATCTACCATCTCACGCGTGAGCAACAGTAAATATGTGCAGACCAACTTCGGTATCTATCCGCTCAAATTTTTCTTCAGCGACGGATATACTACCGAAAACGGCGAAGAACTTTCTATCCGCGAAATCAAGCGTATACTGAAAGAATGTGTAGACCATGAAGACAAGAACGCACCCTATACTGATGACGAACTTGCCAATATACTGAAAGACAAAGGCTACCCCATCGCACGGCGCACTGTAGCCAAATACCGGCAGCAACTGAACATCCCTGTAGCACGACTAAGAAGATAAAAACAATGGAAGATACAAACATCCCCGACCAACTGACTTATCACGACCCCGTACAACGGAGTCCTAGAGAAGAAAAAGACCCGTGGATAACGGCAGCCCGTATCCTGTCGGCTGTATTCACCCCCTTTATGGTCCCTTTCGTAGCCTTTGTCCTGCTCTTTCTCTTCACTTACCTGCGCATATTGCCACTCCAATACAAACTTATCGTGCTTGCCATAGTGTATTGTTTCACCATCCTCTTGCCGATGCTGAGCATATATCTGATGCAGAAAATCAACGGATGGTCTCTTCATGAACTAGGCAAACGCGAACGGCGCTATGTACCCTATATCCTTACCATCCTGAGCTATGTAGGATGCCTTGTCACGATGTACCGTTATCATCTTCCCCGCTATATGGGCGGCATCATTGTGGCAACCTTGCTCTGTATGGTCATCTGTGCGCTTATCAATCTTAAATGGAAAATCAGCACCCACATGGCAAGCGGCGGCATGATGATAGGCGGATTGCTTTCATACAGTTTTATATTCCAGTTCAATCCTACGTGGTGGCTCTGCATCTTCATCCTGCTCACCGGCATGCTAGGCTCGGCACGCATCATCGTCCGTCAGCACACCTTGAATGAAGTGGGCGGAGGCTTCCTCATCGGACTGTTCTGTGGGATTATCGGAATATTGTTTATCTGAATCCGGCTCACTCCAGTTCCAATGCTATCACCGTATCAATATCCGTCGGTATTTTATCAAGCAAAAGCGTGTAACCTACACGGTTCTTCTCGTATTTCACGGGTGTTCCGTTTACGAAATAAAAAGCTTTCTTTACTTTCTTGCCGGTAAGCGGAAGAAACAAAGCCTTGTCTTGCAGGTTAAGGATGTGTACATAAAGCTTATTGCCTTTTTGGGTGGTGCCTCCCCAAGGATGCGGACCGACACATCCGCCACGTGTGCCATAAATGGTCTCACTGTAAACTTTCATCCACTCACCTATCTCCGCCAGACGTTGCAACGCCACTTCGGGCAATTCTCCATCGGGCTGCGGACCAATATTCAATAATAAGTTAGCATCTTTCACGGCTGCACCCACCAAGTATTGAATCAAGTCTTTAGCCGACTTATAGTTTTGGTCTGTAATCTTATACCCCCACATACCGTTCATCGTCTGGCAGGTTTCCAGAGGCAAAGAACTAATGTCTTGTCCCGAAAGCCCGGCTTTATTTTCTCCCGGAAGGTCGCGTTCGAAGATTTGAATATCTTCTCCCGGAAAGGGTATGAGGTGATGATTGTTAGCCACCAGGCAGGAAGGTTGCAATCGATGAATCAAAGCATATTGCTCATCCAATTCCCAATCAAAGCCGGGATTCTGATCCTGATCCCATACACCGTCGAACCAAATAGCACCGATAGGGCCGTAATGGGTCAGCAACTCAGTCAGCTGGTTGTTCATGAAAGTATAATAGCTCCTCCAGTTCCCTTTTGGGTTAGGACGCCCCGTTCCACGTCCCGTACGTCCCCATACCGCATCTTCACGGTACCAGTCGATATGCGAATAATAAAGATGTAAACCGATGCCCTGCTTACGACATTCATCGGCAAGCTCCTTCAGCACATCACGCTTGAACGGTGTGGCATCCACAATGTTATAATCCGAATATTGCGTATCAAACATCGAAAAACCTTCGTGATGACGTGTCGTAAAAGTAATATACTTCGCCCCCGATGCTTTAATGGCACTCACCCACCTGGCTGCATCAAACTTCGAAGGAAAAAATCCCCCAGCCAGCTTAGCGTACTCCTTATAGTTCAGGTTCTTGTTAGTCATGGTCCACTCACCTGTTGCCAGCATGGCATACAATCCCCAATGCAGGAATATACCGAATTTCTTGTCACGGAACTCTTGGCGGGCTTTCAAATTCTCTGCGGTAGGCTGATAAGTTTGAGCCTTAACGGAAAACATCAAACCGCACATCAATAAAAGCAATAAAAGTCTTATCCTCATAATAATTTCATTTGATATTGTCAAATCCATCTTGTACGCTTGCAGTTACCTGCAAAGTATTTATCCGATAATCCAACGGCTACCAGGTATATACGAAATCAGTTTTGTTGTAACAAAACAACTGATAAACGTCAATAAAGTAACGAGTGGAATAGCAATGGACAAAAATAAAAAATATCGCTGAAAAAATCGAACGAAACAACAGATTAACGCGATAAAATAGCAATCAGAAGAAAATCACGGAAAAAATTAGAAGCTGTTTTGAATTTATCGTGCGATGATTTGGGATGAGTTTTTGAGGCATTTTCGCTTCTGTGATGAGGAAGATAGCGGGCTATCTGACGAAGAACAGGAGC